>JAOXRV010000430.1 GCA_025800435.1 Cellvibrionaceae bacterium
GGGGGTGGGCTATGAATTACAAGTGCCCATGAGCAGTATCTACCGCCTGGGTAATGTCGGCGAAGCGGTGCAATTGCACACCCATATGGCGGTGAGCGAAACCTCCCAACAATTGTTTGGCTTTGCCGAGCGCCGCGACCGGGAGCTGTTTCGCACCCTGATTAAAATTAACGGCGTCGGCCCCAAGATGGCCCTGGCGATACTGTCGGGGATGGAAGCCGAAGACCTGGTGCGTTGTGTCATGGACGACAATGTGGGCGCCCTGGTCAAAGTGCCCGGGGTGGGCAAAAAGACCGCCGAGCGGCTTATTATCGAACTGCGCGATAAACTCAAAGATTGGCAGCCGGGCAGTGCGCCCCTGGCCGAGCTAGAAGCGGCCAGCGCCGCCAAACCGGCGCCGATGGCCAGTGAAGAAGCCGAGAGCGCCCTGATTGCTCTGGGTTATAAACCCACCGAGGCCAGCAAAATGGTGGCGGCGGTATTGAAAGCCGAGGCCGAAAATATTCACAGCAGTGAAGACCTGATTCGCCTGTCGCTGAAAAGCATGATGCCATGATTGAAAAAGACGAGTTACAAGCCCAGCGTATTATCTCCCCCCAGGCCAAAGTTCAAGAAGAGGTGGTGGATAGAGCGGTGCGCCCCAAAACCCTTGCCGACTATGTAGGCCAGCCGGTGGTGCGCGAGCAGATGGGCATATTTATTGGCGCCGCGCGCCAGCGCGGCGAGGCCCTGGACCACACCCTGGTATTTGGCCCGCCGGGCCTTGGTAAAACCACCCTGGCCAATATTATCGCCAATGAAATGGCGGTGGATTTAAAAACCACCTCTGGCCCGGTACTGGAAAAAGCCGGCGACCTGGCCGCACTGATGACCAATTTAGAGCCGGGCGATGTTCTGTTTATCGACGAGATTCACCGCCTTAGCCCCATGGTCGAAGAGGTGCTGTACCCGGCGATGGAAGATTACCAGCTGGATATTATGATCGGTGAGGGCCCCGCCGCCCGTTCGATCAAGCTCGATCTGCCACCCTTTACCCTGGTCGGCGCCACCACCCGCGCAGGCCTGCTAACCTCGCCCCTGCGCGACCGTTTTGGCATTGTCCAGCGGCTGGAATTTTACAACATCAAAGACCTTACCAGCATTGTCGCGCGCTCCGCCCGCCTGATGGGCATCAGTATGGACGAGGCCGGCGCGGTGGAAGTGGCCAAACGCTCGCGTGGCACCCCGCGCATTGCCAACCGCTTGCTGCGCCGGGTGCGCGACTACGCTGAGGTAAAGAGCGACGGCAAGGTCAGTGCCGAAGTGGCCGATGCGGCCCTCAATATGCTCAATGTCGACCACCACGGCTTCGACCATATGGACCGGCGCTTGCTGCTGACCATGATCGAAAAATTTGGCGGTGGCCCGGTGGGGGTGGATAACTTGGCCGCCGCCATCAGCGAAGAGCGCGACACCATCGAAGACGTACTGGAGCCCTACCTGATTCAGCAGGGCTTTATTATCCGCACCCCCCGTGGGCGCATGGTCACCGACCACGCCTACAGCCATTTTGGTATGCCTGCTCCGGGTGAAGGGTAGGCTCTTTTACCTGTTTGATATTTGCATCTCTCCGATCGAGAGGCTTGTGGTCGGTAAGCTGTTCTGAGGGCTTGGGAGCCAGGGATGGCGGACGAGAGCCCCATCGATGGGTTTATGCGTCCCTCAGAACAGCTTACCGACCAAAAGCCTCGTCAACGAAGCCAGCTTCGATTTAAGGTTTTTTGCGCACCTTATTCCACTACTAACTCCTGTTTCAATAAGCTAAACTGCCTCGGTTTCAGTTATTTTTAAGCTACATTAAGGAAGCCTGAGCTTGTCCCAGTTGCCAGCCCCTAAGGCGGGGGAATTTTCCCTGCCCACGCGCGTCTATATCGAGGACACTGATGCCGGTGGCATCGTCTACTACGTCAACTACCTAAAATACATGGAGCGGGCGCGCACCGAGTGGATGCGAGGGCGGGGTTTTGCCAAGGCCGCCCTCGGTGATGGTAAGCAACTGATGGTAGTGCACTCGGCCGAGGTGCAGTACAAGCGCCCGGCGCGCTTGGATGACGAGCTGGCGGTCACCGCCCGGGTTAGCGATTGCCGCCGCAGCTATATGATTTTTGAACAACAGGTATGGCGTAAACAAGAACTGCTGTGCCAAGGCCAGATCAAAGTGGCCTGCGTAAATGCCGAGACCATGAAACCCGAGGCGATGCCGGCGCCGATGCTGGCGGCCATTAAGGATCAGTAAAGACCGTTGCTGGCAAGTTAACACCACCAGCCGGTAACTGGAATAACAAACAGCGGGGGCAAGGGGCCACCGCTCGAACAACAAGTACAACCACAGGAATATGCACTCCTATGCACGCCCAAGAATCCCTCTCAATCTGGAGCTTGATCGCCAACGCCAGTCTGCTGGTACAGGCGGTGATGGCCCTGCTGTTTTTAGCGTCTATTATCTCCTGGGCCATGATTGTGCAGCGCGGCCTCTACCAGAGCAAGGCCAAGCGTTCGCTGGATCAATTCGAGCGCGAATTCTGGTCGGGGGTGGATCTCAACGCCCTGTTTCGCCAGAGCAACGGCCGCTCGGCCGATGGCAAGGTGGACGGGGTTGAAAGTATCTTTCGCGCCGGCTTTAAAGAATTCACCCGCCTGCGCCAGCAAACCGGCGATGCCGATGCGGTAATGGAAGGCACCCAGCGGGCTATGCGGGTGGCATTGGCACGAGAGGAAGAAAAGCTCGAAAAAAGCCTGCCGTTTTTGGCCAGTGTGGCTTCGGTTAGCCCCTATATCGGCCTGTTTGGTACCGTCTGGGGCATTATGAACTCCTTCCGTGGCCTGGCCAATGTGCACCAGGCAACGCTGGCCACCGTGGCGCCTGGTATTTCCGAGGCGCTGGTAGCCACCGCCATGGGCCTGTTTGCGGCCATTCCGGCGGTGCTGGCTTATAACCGTTATTCGGCCCGGGCCGAGACCCTAAGCAGCAGCTACGAAACCTTTGCCGAAGAGTTCTCGGCAATTTTGCACCGTCAGGTACACGCCAAGTAAGCGGGGCTGAAGATGAGTTTTAAGCGCAAGCCTAAAAAAAAGCCCATGGCCGAAATCAATGTGGTGCCCTATATCGATGTCATGTTGGTACTGCTGGTGGTGTTTATGGTGACCGCGCCACTGCTGATGCAAGGCGTAAAAGTCGACCTGCCCCAGGCGCCTTCCGCGCCCCTGGATGACAAGCAAGATGAGCCGCTGATTGTCTCGGTGAAAAAAGACGGCAGCTACTACATCAATATTGGCGCGGACGAGAAAAAGCCCAAGCCCATGGCCCAAATCCGCGAGACGGTGGCCAAGATACTGCGCCAAAAGCCCAAGACCCAGGTCTTGGTGTGGGGCGATGCGGCGGTAGATTACGGCAAGGTGGTTAGCCTGATGAACGAGTTACAGGCGGCTGGTGCCCCCTCGGTGGGGCTGGTAACCGAGGCGCCCCAGGATAACTGATGAAGGACCAGGGGCAGGCCACAGCGGCTAAACAGGCGGGTATAGGCATGACCGGTATACTGGTCAGCGTGACCCTGCACGCGCTGCTGGTGGCGGCGGTGTTTTGGGGTTGGCAGAGTGCCGAGCCGCCCAAGCGCCAAGTCAGCCCTAAATATGTGCAGGCCAAGCTGGTACAGCTAAAACCCAAGAGCCAGAAAAAGCCCGCGGCTAAACCCAAGCCCAAAATTATCGATCTGACTAAAAAGAAGCGCGAACAACAACGCAAAAAAGCCGAGCAAGAGAAAAAGCGCAAGCTGGCCAAGCAAAAAGCCGAGCGCGACAAGAAGGCCCGAGAGAAAAAGGCGCGCGAGAAGAAAGCCAAAGAAAAGGCTGCCAGAGAAAAGGCCGCAAAAGAAAAAGCCGCCAGAGAAAAGGCTGCAAAAGAAAAGGCCGCCAAGCAAAAAGCCGCGCGCGAACGAGAGCTACAGCGTCAGTTGGATGCCGAGATGGAAGCCGAGCGCAAAGCCATGGAGCTGCAACAGCAGGCTGAAGAAGACGAACAGTACTCCCAGAGCTACAGCGCTATTATTGCCCAGAAGGTTGAAAACTACTGGTCGCGGCCGGGTTCGGCGCGCAAAGGCATGCAGTGTGTGCTGCGTATTTCGTTGGTGCCCACTGGTCGGGTGGTCAATGTGACGGTAGTAAAATCCAGCGGCAATGCGGCGTTTGATCGCTCGGCCGAAAACGCCGTGCGCCGAGCGGAAGAATTTCCCGAGCTAAAACAGTTGCCGCTAGCGGTATTTGAGCGAAATTTTCGTCAGTTTACCCTGACCTTTAACCCCAAGGATTTGCGATTGTGAAAACGAGTTATCAGTTAGTGTGCAGGGCCTTCGCCCTGCTGTTGCTGACCCTGGCGAGCAGTGCCCAGGCTGAGCTAAATATTGAGATTACCCAGGGGGTGGATAACCCCGCCAAGATTGCGGTGGTGCCCTTTGCCTGGCAAGGGGGCGTTCCCTTAAGCGAAAAAGTCGACGCCATCGTCGCCGCAGACCTGCTTCGCTCGGGTCAGTTTAGCCCCATTCCCCAGACTGACATGTTGTCTTTTCCCTATCGCGATGACGAGGTGCGCTTTGGAGATTGGCGCCGCCTGGGCAGTGAATACCTGCTAATTGGCACCATCAAGCCCGCCCTTTCGGCCCAGGGTGGCAATGGCTACCGTTTGGATTTCACCCTGTTTGACGTGCTGGGCCAGCGCAAACTACTGAGCAAAAATGTCACCGTCGGTAGTAAGGGCCTGCGCGATATGGCTCACTTTGCCAGTGACCAGGTGTACGAGGCCATTACCGGTATTCGCGGCGCCTTTGCCACCAAAATGATTTATATCGAGGCCAATCGTAACGCCCAGCGGCAGATGGTCTATCGTATGATGCGCGCCGATGTCGATGGCGCGCGCCCGCGCCTACTGCTCGAATCAAAAGAACCGTTGCTGTCGCCAGCCTGGTCCCCAGATGGTACCCAGGTTGCCTATGTATCTTTTGAAACTGGACGCCCGGCGATATTTCGCCAGGAGATCGCCACTTCCAAGCGCGAGCAGCTGACTAACTTCAAAGGCCTTAACGGCGCCCCGGCCTGGTCGCCCGATGGCAAAAAGCTGGCCATTACCCTGTCCAAAGACGGCAACCCGGAAATTTATATTCTGGAAATTGCCAGCCGCCGCTTAACCAGGGTAAGCAACCATTTTGCAATCGACACCGAGCCCAGCTGGAGTGCCGATGGCCGCGCCATCATTTTTACCTCTAACCGTGGCGGCAAGCCCCAGATCTATCAAAAAACCTTAAACTCGGGTCGGGTTGAGCGGCTGACCTTTATCGGTGATTACAACGCCCGCGCCCGCCTCTCGCCAGACGGTAAAACCCTGGTGGTGGT
>JAOXRV010000436.1 GCA_025800435.1 Cellvibrionaceae bacterium
CCAGGGATGGCGGACGAGAGCTCCAGGGATGGATTTATGCGTCCCCCAGAACCCCTTACCCACCTCAAGGCTCGGGGGCGAAGCCACTTTGAGCCACTTATAAGCCATTTGCAGGCCGGGGCTCATAAGTAACTGCGAGAACTAAAGCTGCTTCTGCTGGGCAATGGCTTCGGTTTTAAATTGGCAGCGCTGAAAAATATGCCAGGCCCGGCTGTGTTCGGTCAGGGCATCGGCGGCCAGTATAATTGCGCCGGCGGTCCAGGCGGTTTTTTCTTCGGGCCAGATAATTTTTTCCACATATTGATAGCCGGTCCAGTAGGCGCCGTCTTGGTTATCGCGCCACTGGTGCAGCCAGCTGTACACTTGTACCGCCTTGGCGTGTTCGCCACAGTTGAGCAGGGCCATTGCCAGCTCGCAGGATTCGGCCACGGTTACCCAGGGCTCATCGCTCACACATAAGCAGCCCATGCTGTTGCGCACAAAGGTATCCCAGCGCTCTTTGATGCGTGCCCGAGCGGCCTCGCCAGTGATGGCGCCAGCCAAGATTGGGTAGAACCAATCCATCGAGAAGCGCTCTTTACTTTCCCAGCTGCGGTCAAAGTACTCGGGATGGTGGGCTAGGGCATTGCCAAGCTTTTGATAAACATGGTGCCAATGTTGCCAGTCTTCATCCAGCGCTTGGGCAATGGCGATAGCGCACTCGATGCTTTTGTACACCGAGGAACAGCCGGTTACCAATGCATCTTTATGGGCGCTGCCGTCTTCTTCAATGGCCCAGTAAATTTCGCCGGTGGGCGATTGCAGACTGGCGACCAGATCAATGGCTTTTTTTACCGCGGGGAAAAAACGCCGCAAAAACTCGCGGTCCTGGCTAATTAAATAATGGTGCCAAACGCCGGTGGCGATATAGGCAATAAAATTGGTCTCGCGTTTTTCCTTATACAGGGCCTTACCGTATTGGTAGTTGGCATACCAGCTGCCATCGGGCAGCTGGTTTTCCAGCAGCCATTGATAGGCCTGCTCGGCTGCGCCCAGCTCGCCGGCGATGGACAGGCCCATGGCCGCTTCGGTGTGGTCCCAGGGGTCGGCCTTGTGGTTTTTAAACCAGGGGATCAGGCCGTCTTCGAGCTGCACGCTCAGAATGTAGTCGACGGTTTTTTGCAAAAATGCGCTGGGATAGAGGCCTTTGCTGAGCAGTAAACCTTCCATCACCTAGTCCTCGGCCTTTTTAAAATACATGGCCACACTTTTGCCCATAATCGGGTTGAGTATTTTATCCAGCACCCGGGTTAGCAGTGGTTGCTGCATTAGATCCCACACCAAAAACTCGTGGTATTTTTTTAGCAGCCAGACATCGTCCTCGTGCTTGCCCCAGTGTTTACACTTAAGCCACCAATAGGGCACGTGCAGGGCGTGAGCCCAGTGGCGGGCATAGCGGCGCCAGCCCAGGGCTTCGACTTCGCGGCGCAGGTGCATGGCGTTAAATATGCGGATATGGCCGCCGGGGGTGCGGTGGTATTCTTCGCTTAGGCGCCAGCAGATGTCCTCGGTCCAGCCCCGGGGTACACTGATAGCAATAACCCCATTGGGTTTTACCACCCGTTCCATTTCTTTGAGCACGCCCTGAAAGTCGGGGATATGTTCCAGCACCTCAGAACAGATTACCTTGTCAAAGCTGTCGTCAGCAAAGGGCAGTTCCAGGGCGTTGGCCTGTTGGAATAGCATGGATTTATCGGTATTACTCGGGTCTTTAAATTCTTCGGCGCGCTCGCGTGCCGTGGCCAGATCCTGCTCGCACAGATCCACCCCTATGGCTTCAACATTGGCGTGCAGATAAGCACCGATGGTGTGGCGGCCCTCGCCGCAGCCCACATCTAAAAAGCGATCACCGTCGCGTAATTCTAATCGCTCAAAATCTATGGTTTGCATGCTTGGGTCTCTAACATCTGGTAATAGTAATCACTGAATTCGGCGGCGGCATTTTCCCAGCTAAAGGTTTGCTCTATGCGTGCGCGGCAGGCGGCGGCTATTTGTTGGCGCCGCTCGGGGTCGCTCAGTAGTTCGCTAATGGCGCTGGCCAGGGCCTGGCTGTCGCCGGCTTTCACCACCAGGCCCGCATCGCCCACAATTTCGGGCAGGGCGCCGCCGTCGCTGGAAATAACCGGGCGCTGGCAAGACATGGCTTCGCCGGCGGGCAGGCCAAAGCCCTCATACAATGAAGGCGAGATAGCAATGGCCGAGCGATTGTAGTGCTCGACTAATTCTTCGGTGCTGATGCCACTGACAAAGCTAACTTTATCGCACAGCTTTAAGCGCTTTAACTGCTTGGCGGTGGCGCCGTCTTGTTTTAGTTTGCCCACGACCAATAACTTAAGCTTGGGGAAGGGCTGTTGCAACTGATGAAGGGCCTCCAACAAAAAGCGCAGGCCTTTTAACGGCTGATCGGCCGAGGCGGTGGTGATCAGCTGCCAGGGGTCTTCTTTAATGTGTTCCAGGGGCCGAAAGGTGTCGGTGTCGATACCGCAGTGCACCAGGCCGATATCTTTTTCTGGGCGATCAAAAGCCTGGGAGATATCCCGCCGCGATTGCTCGGAAACCGTGACAATATGGCCGAGTTGCTGCACCACCTTTTTTTGCATGCGCAAAAACGAATGCCAGCGGCGCACCAAAATACGCTGGCGCCAATTGGGGGCGGCATCCAGGGCTAGCTTGCGGTCTCGGGTAATGGGGTGGTGTACCGTCGCCACCACTGGCAGGCCCTGTTTTTGAATACTAAGTAGGCCCCAGCCCAGGCACTGGTTATCGTGCACAAGGTCGTAGCGGTGGCCGTGTAGTTTTAAATATTTGGCGGCCCGGCGACTAAAGGTATAGGGCTCGGCAAAGCCGCCGGTGAGCATAGCCCACCATTCAAAGGTATCCGAGAAGGATTTAAGGTGGCGCGGGCGCAGCGCCAGGGCGTGGCTCTCGGCGGCGAACAAATCCAAGCTCGGCATTTGAATCAGTTTGACCCGGGGGTCAAGCTCTGGGTAGGGCGGACCGGAGATAACATCCACTCGGTGCCCGGCATCGACCAGGGCCTTGCTCAGGTATTTGATATAAATGCCCTGGCCGCCCACAAAGGGGTGGCTGCGGTAGCCCAATATACAGATGGATAAAGGCCTGCCTTGGGCTTGGGCGACAGTGGCCGCTTGCGCTGGGCTGATACTATTCACAACGATAACAACTGATTGATTTTATAGGGCGGGTAAAATTGCTGCACAGTGTGACACAGCCTATAATCCCTGGGCAATTCCCTGTCAGGTAATGGTCTGGCGCCGTTTGTGCCGATCTTGCCAGAATGCCGTCAGAAGTCGCCGAGGAGAGCCCATTGCCAGGCAGCAGCCAGGAAACCCCAACCGCCGATGCCGCCTTTGGCCGCCTAATGAGATTCTGGCGCCAGGTCGCAGGTCTCAGCCAGGCGCAGTTATCCGAGCGTCTGGCCACTTCCAGCCGTCATATTAGTTTTCTAGAAACCGGCCGCTCGCGCCCCAGCCGCACTATGATCGGCCGTTTAAGCAAAGAGTTCGCCCTGCCTGGGCGCGAGGCCAATGTGCTGTTGTTGGCGGCGGGTTTTTTGCCCGAAGCCGGGGCCGACGGCAAGCGGCTGAACTCGCGCCAGCGCGAGCAGCTGGGTTGGCAGCTGGCCAAGCATGAGCCCTATCCCGCCTTTGTCGTCAATGATATTGGCGATTTGCTGCTGTGCAACCGGGCCTGGCTTAAATTGCTGGCCCGGGCCGGGCTCAAGGTGGGGCAGGGGGAAATGAATATGTACCACTTATTCTTCTCCGACGAGGGCATTCGGCGCCTGATCGAGGGCTGGGAAGATTTTAGCTGTGCCCTATTATTGCAGGTAAAAGAACAGCAGTTGCTCACTGGTGATAGCAAGCTGAATGAGCTGATGGAGTGGCTGTCGGCCTATCCGGGCATACCGGCCAATTGGGCCGAGCGCGCCAAGGCTATCGGCTTTGATTCCAGTTACGATATCGGGGTCAGGTTCGGCAGTAGTCGCTATAGTTTGCGCACGGTCGTGACCGGGGTCGATCCGGTGAGCCTAGCGCTGACCGCCCAGCTTAAATTGCACCTGTTCTTTCCGGGCGATAACGATACCAGCGCCTGGTGGCAGCAGGCCAGTGACTCGGGCGAACTACCCAGCCTACCCAGCCACCCGCTATTGTATTGAGCGTCACCGGGTGATTCAGCGGCGCCCCAAGATACCCTAGTGGTCGCCGTGGTCGATGCGCGCATCAATGACCCAGGCCAGCAAGCCGCCGACGGTCAGGATGGCAAAGATTCCGATTAAAAAGACCAGCAAGATTATTGAGGTCATGGTCATGATTGTATTCCCATTTGATGTGGCGACCAGCGCCACTATTTACGATGGGAATAGACTACGCCTAGGGCGTCATTGGCATCTTGATATACGTCAAGGGAGGGGCTTGCCGCCTATTCGAAAGGAGCTTTGGTGTGCCAGCGGCATTTGACCCGGTCAGTGCTGAGCCCCTAGACTGGGTGTTTTTGCCCGAATAACAGACTATGTCCGCCAAAAACAGTTTTCTAAGCCAGCTTGAGACCGCCCTTAACCAATTTGCCGATGCCATGTGGAGCACCCCCTTGGTGGCATTACTGGTGGGTGGCGGCTTGTTCTTCGCCATCTACTCGCGTCTGCAGCCCTACCGTCACTTTGGTCATGGCATCGCCGTGCTGCGCGGCAAGTACGATCGCGCCGACGACCCGGGCCAGGTGCCCCACGCCCAGGCCTTGTCCACCGCTCTGGCTGGCACCTTGGGCCTTGGCAATATTTCTGGGGTGGCCATCGCCATTGCCGCCGGTGGCCCCGGGGCTATCTTGTGGATGTGGGTCACCGCCATTATCGGGGTGGCCACCAAATTTTATACCGCCTCGCTGGCGGTCATGTTTCGGGGTAAAGACAGCGCCGGCGAGATTCAGGGCGGCCCTATGTATGTAATCCGCGAGGCATTGCCCAAGGCCTTTTGGCCATTGGCGGCGCTGTTTTGCCTGGCCGGTATGATCGGCACCCTGCCGGTTTTTCAGGCTAACCAATTGATTCAATTGTTGCGCGACGCCGTTGCCATTCCCGCTGGCTGGGCCAGTGCCGATTCTCATTTGGGTTTTGATTTTATCGCCAGTAGCGCGGTTGCTCTATTGGCACTGGTGGTTATTCTCGGTCGCATCGAGCGCATTGGCCGCTTAACGGTGCGCCTGGTACCGAGCATGGTTGTTTTGTATCTGGGTATGACCGCCGTGGTATTGTGGCAAAACTTGGAGCAAATTCCCGCCATTATCAGTTTGATTATTAGCGATGCCTTCAGCGGCCAGGCCGCCGCCGGTGGTGCCATTGGCAGTGTGATTATGATCGGCGTGCGCCGGGGTGCGTTTTCCAACGAGGCGGGCATCGGCACCGAATCCATGGCCCACGGCGCGGCCAAAACCCAAGAGCCTATTCGCGAAGGGGTGGTGGCGATGATTGGTCCGGTGGTGGATACTTTGGTTGTTTGCAGTTGTACGGCATTTATTATTTTATTAACGGGTGTGTGGCAAGAGCCGAGTGCGGGCCAGGGTGTCAGTATGACGGCGGCGGCAATCGAGCAGGTATTCCCCGGTGTGGGTATTTATTTATTAATTGTGATGGTGGCGCTGTTAAGTTTTAGCACCATTGTGACCTATTGGTTTTACGGTGCAAAATGCTTAGGCTTTTTAATCGGCGCCGAGCGTCAACACTATTATACGCCTTGTTATATTGCCTTAATTGTTATCGGTGCGGTGGTTTCTTTAAACGTCGTTAACGGCTTACTCGTGGGTATTTACGCGGTGATGGCGATACCGACGATGATCTCAACGTTTTTACTGGCGCCTAAGGTTAATGCCGCGGCTCGGGATTATTTTTGTCGTTTGAAAAGGGAAGCACTTTAAAAAATAATTTTTGACTGCGGCTTCGTTGCTGAGCCTTATTTATAACGCTTGTTTAACTGTCAGTGGGGTAATTAAAATGTCCCTCCTTTGGCAACAAAACCCAGTTTGAGGGGTGGGGCGTACTTTCTCCGTTCCGAAAGCGCTGCATCAAGCAGCTGGCCCCCGTTTCATCCAGAAGCCTAGTCACTACGAAAGCACCCCCCACCCCTCAAACTTACATCGTGCAAGCCCTTGCAGCAGTGATGTCAGTGTTTTGTTCCTGTATGAATAAAGCTATAACTTAGCAGTATTGGTATTACCTGCAAAATCTGACGGCTGGTTTGCAGGTAGAGCCTTGGGGTGGGGCAGTGCTTCTGGGGGCTTGGGAGCCAGGGATGGCGGACGAGAG
>JAOXRV010000460.1 GCA_025800435.1 Cellvibrionaceae bacterium
ACTAGGCCGCTCATAAAACTGAGGCTGTCTGAACTCAGGCGAATACGCAGCGGCGTGCTGCCCCATACCAAAACCACCATGGCATAGACAATTGCAATTCTCATTAACTTGCTTCCAGTTAGCGGGCAGAAAAATCAGTGGCACAAACGAAAAGGGCCGCTGATTAGCGGCCCTTTTCGTTTACAGTTGTTACAATATCATCAACTCAACCGACTCAAGCCGCAGGCGCATGCTAGTAGCACACTAATCACCCAGGAATTAACCGGGGTACTCAGTGGCTGTTTGTGGGTGCGGCGCTTGGCAAATGCGAACATGGTTAAATCAACTTTCAAATTGTTTAAAATCGTATACAGTGTCGATTATGTTGTGCTTAAGGTCAAGGGGAGAAATTAGCCGGTGCAAATTTTTTTAGTCGGCGGCGCCGTACGCGACCAATTGCTGGGCCAACCGCCGGGCGATCGAGACTGGGTTATAGTCGGTGCCAAGGCCGAGGACATCGCCGACTTGCTGGCCCATGGGTATCGCCAAGTGGGCAAAGATTTTCCCGTTTTTTTGCACCCCGACAGCAACGAAGAATACGCTCTAGCCCGGCTAGAGCGCAAAACTGGCCCCGGCTACCAAGGCTTTAGTGTCACCACCGAAGGGGTAAGCCTAGAGGAAGACCTGAGCCGCCGCGACCTGAGCATCAACGCCATGGCCAAGGATAAAGACGGCAATATAATCGACCCCTACGGCGGCCGCGAAGATTTACAAGCGGGCTTGTTGCGCCATGTATCACCAGCCTTTAGCGAAGACCCGGTGCGAATTTTGCGCCTGGCCCGCTTTGCCGCCCGCTATGCCCACAAAGGCTTTACCGTTGCCCCAGAAACCATGACCCTAATGAGCGAGATGGTCGCCGCCGGCGAAGTCGACTACCTAGTGGCCGAGCGGGTCTGGAAGGAAACCGAGCGCGCCCTCAGCGAGCCCAGCCCGCGCCAGTTTTTTGAAGTGCTGCGCCAGTGCGGCGCACTCAAGGTGATTATGCCTGAGCTGGATGCCCTGTTCGGTGTGCCCCAGCGAGCCGACCACCACCCGGAAATTGATACCGGCCTGCACTCGCTGATGGTATTGGAGCAAGCCTGTAAATTAAGCCCCAAAACCTCGGTGCGATTGGCCGCCCTAATACACGATTTGGGCAAGGCCAAAACCCCGGCCGATATCTTGCCCCGTCATATCGGCCACGAACGGCGCAGCCTGCCGCTGATCAAAAAGTTTTGCCAGCGGCTGCGGCTACCCAAACAGCACAGCCAGCTGGCCCTGCATGTGGCCGAGTACCACACCCACTGCCACCGGGCCACCGAGCTCAAGGGCAGCACCCTGGCCAAGCTGCTAAAAACCCTGGACGCCTACCGCCGACCGGAGCAGTTTGAGGATTTTTTACTGTGCTGCCAGGCCGACAGCTGCGGCCGTACGGGTTTTGAACAGCGTCCCTACCCCCAAGCCGATTATCTGCGCGGTGCCCTGGCGCTGGCCAATAGCATCAGCGCCAAACACATACAAGCCCAGGGCTTTAGCGGCAAAGAGATCGGCGAGCAACTGCAAGCCCAGCGCAGCAAAGCCCTCGGCCACTACCGGAGCCAACACAATGAACAACAATGAACCTGTGGTACTGATTACCGGCGCCGCCGCCCGCATTGGGGCCGCGCTGGTTGAGTATTTTCACCAGCGCGGCTATCGGGTGCTGATCCACTACCGCCACTCGGCCGAGGCCGCCCAAGCCCTGGCCCGCCGCTGCAATGAGCAGCGCGCCGATAGCTGTGCCCTGTTGCAAGCCGACCTGGAAGACCACCAGCAGGTGTTGCAGCTGGCCCAAGATGCACTCGCTGTTTGGCAGCGGCTGGATGTGCTGATCAATAATGCCAGCCGCTTTTTCCCCACCCCGCTGGGCGCAGCCGACGAAAGCGACTGGCACAGTTTAATGAGCAGCAATTTAAAAGCGCCTTTTTTTCTGAGCCAGGCCCTGGCCCCAGAGCTGGCACAGCGACAGGGCTGTATTATCAACCTTGTCGATATTCACGCCGACAAGCCCATGGCCAAGCACAGCATCTACAATATGGCCAAGGCCGGCAACACCATGCTGACCAAAACCCTGGCGCTGGAGCTGGCGCCAGAAGTGCGGGTAAACGGCATAGCCCCAGGCGCCATCTTATGGCCCGCCGGTGAGGCCCCAAACCCAGAATTACTGGCCAAAATCCCCATGGCCAAAGCCGGCGGTACCGAGCCCATCTGCGCCGCCGCCTACTACCTGGCCAAGGCGGCCAGCTACAGCACCGGCCAAATTCTAAATATTGATGGCGGTCGCAGCTTGAGCATGTAAAGCCGTCGCTTAATAGCACATACAGAATAATCGGGTTATGATCAGCACTCGCACGTCTAAGCTACTTGCGCCAGTGCCCAGCACGGCCTGGCGGGCTTGTAACAACAAACCAACAAATACGAGCTGATAACAACAATGCGCAAATTACTCACGGTTATTTTTGGCCTGGTTTTCCTGGCCCTCGTCGGTTCTAGCAGCATCTACTTTTTTGCCCCTCACATCCTGGTCGAGGCGGGCATTGAACAAGAGCGTAAACAGTCCGGCCTCAGCCGCCACACGGTGGAGGTGGACGGCCACCAAATGCCCTATCTGCGCGGCGGCCCCAGCGATGGGCCGGTAATTATGATGGTGCATGGCTACGCCGCCAATAAAGACAATTGGGTGCGCTTTGCCAAACACTTTGTCGACCGCTACCAGGTCATCATTCCCGACCTGCCGGGTTTTGGTGAGGCCAGCCGCATCGACAGCGCCAACTACAATATTCCCATTCAAACCCAGCGCTTATTTGAATTTGCCAAGGCCTTACAGCTGCCCCGCTTCCACGTGGTCGGCAACTCTATGGGCGGCTGGCTGGCCGCCTCCATGGCGATGACCGATTCCGAGGCGCTGCTGAGCATCGGCCTATTTGCCGCCGCCGGCGTGCACGAGCCCAAGCCCAGCCCCATGGCCGAGGCCCTGGCGCAAGGTAAAAATATTTTGCTGATGGAACAGCCCGAGGATTTTGACCGGGTGATTAAGCTGATGTTTAACCACCCCCCGGCCATGCCTCAAATTGCCAAAGACTATGTATTTGAACTGGCCCAAAAAGAAAAGCCCTTTAACGAAAAAGTGGCCGCCGACCTGCTGGCCGAGCGCATCTGGCTAGAGGGAAAACTGGACAACGTCAGCCTGCCCTCGCTTATTCTCTGGGGCGACAGCGACCGAGTTATCGACCCCTCTGCGGCCAAGGTGTACCAACAACAACTGCCCCACGCCAGCGTGGTTATTATGGAAGACACCGGCCACCTCCCCCAACTAGAACGCCCCAAAAAAACCGCCAAACACTACCAGCGGTTTTTGCAGCAGGTATCGGGAAAATAGAGATTTGGGGTCACAATTTTGGGTCATGCCTGAATGGCAGCTCTTTGCTTTATTCTCGGTGGTATTGATGTGAGCGACTGTAAACGTTTGAGTTCATGCAGGCTGACTCCGGTGGTGTGCTGTTTGTTTGGTTACAGCCTTTCGCCCCACCAACCCGCTCTGTCAAAGCAACTAAATTAACAGAGACCTAATTTTGAATATAGAAGTGAAACAAACTCAAAGTTCAAGACTTGCCCTTAGCTACCACCTGGCAATTCACCTTCATTGAACAAATTAACGGTAACATCGCCATCCCCATTTTTAACAGTACTCTTTCTCAGAGAAGAATCATCATAATATTCATAATCATGAGTGAAAAAAACGTCTCCATTTAAATATTTCTCCACTCTAATCAAGTTACCACCATCAAAATAACCAACGTAAAACGTCCTTCTTTTCTCCGCCTCAGCCTTGGTTATTTCCCCCGCTAAACCTAAGGGTATCGTATACCCAACAAAA
>JAOXRV010000462.1 GCA_025800435.1 Cellvibrionaceae bacterium
GTTTGTTGGGGCCTTGTTGGGGGGCTTCGTTGCCGGGCCTTGCAGGGGGGGACGCCGCGAGAGAGCAACCCACTATTTGACTGAGGGAAGAGGAGATTGTGCATGCACATACATCGGGGTGGCACCAAAGTAGAGCCTTGAGTTGGGTATACCTTTTGGGGGCTTGGGAGGCAGGATCAATTCGCCTGGAGCGAATTTAGGCTTGGCCGCAGGCTGAGCGCCTGGATGGCGCGAATCCATGCCGGACGAGAGCTCCTGGGATGGACTCGTGCGTCCCCCAAAAGGTATCCCCAACTCAAGGCTCGGCAACGAAAGCACCAAACCCTGCAATAACCACAAAAAACCAAGGCCCAATCCTTAAAATTAGCCGTAAAAGCCCCCAGGGTTTACAATACCCGGTCTTTATTTATAAGCCAGAACCACTGGCCCCTAAGGAAAGTACCAGCCGATGTCAGTAAAAGTTAAAACTCCCGAAGAAATCGCCAAAATGCGCGTGGCCGGCCGGATGGCGGCTGAGTGTCTAGAGCTGATTGAGGAGTATGTGCGGCCCGGGGTGAGCACCGCCGAGTTAGACCGCATTATTCACAAGCATATTGTCGAAGTACAAGATGCCATCCCCGCCTGCCTGGATTACAAAGGCTTCCCCAAGTCCATCTGCACCTCGGTTAACCAAGTAATATGCCACGGCATTCCCTCAGAGAAAAAGATCCTCAAAGACGGCGATATTATTAATATCGACGTAACCGTGATCAAAGATGGCTGGTATGGGGATACCAGCAAAATGTACTTTGTCGGCAAGCGCAGCAGCCATATGGAACGCCTGGTAAACGTTACCCAAGAATGCCTCTATAAAGGCATCGAGCTGGTCAAGCCCGGCGCCCGCCTGGGCGATATTGGCCATGTAATTCAGCAACACGCCGAGAAGAACTACTACTCGGTGGTACGCGAATACTGCGGCCACGGCATTGGCAATGTGTTTCACGAAGACCCCCAGGTAATGCACTACGGCCGCCCCGATACCGGGCTGGCGCTAAAAGAAGGCATGACCTTTACCATTGAACCGATGGTTAACGCCGGCAAGCACCACACCAAGCTTAAGCGCGACGGCTGGACGGTAGAGACCAAAGACGGGCGTCCCTCTGCCCAGTGGGAGCACACCCTAGCGGTAACCGCCAGCGGTGTTGAAGTACTAACTGCCCGCACCGAGGAAAGCTTTTAAGCCCCCATGAGCAAAAATATCGAGGCCATACCCCACTTTCCCGAACCTATATTTTTTCTGGAACAAAGCAGCTTTCGCCGCCAGCTGGCCGAGCGCAATGCAATTGTGGTGTTCAAAGAGGTCATCAGCGAGGTCAACCAACAGTTTGACCTGCGCTTTCGGGAAGGCGAGGCGATTCGCCAACTGATCTACGACCGCGCCCGCTTTATTGACTGCCTGCTGCACTACGCCTGGCACTTGTTTAACTGGGGCGATGATATGGCCCTGCTGGCGGTG
>JAOXRV010000476.1 GCA_025800435.1 Cellvibrionaceae bacterium
ATGATCTATCAGGGCTCTTTTTTATTAATAATTTCTTTAATATCAGTTGGTTGTATGGTTTCAATACCATGAGTCATTAACAAGACTGTTCAAGGTATTGAAGCTTGACCGTAACTAGGTCTTAAGCAATACCATAAAAAATACCATTGATAATGCAGAATAACTCGTCAATTAGATTTATTTTTCTTATATTTCAACGAGTTAAAAATACCGGCTACTCCCACTCAATAGTAGCCGGCGGCTTGCTGGATACGTCGTAGGCGACCCGCGAGACACCGGAGATTTCATTGATGATGCGGTTGGAGCAGCGCTCTAGCAATTCATAGGGCAGATGCGCCCAGCGGGCGGTCATAAAGTCGACGGTCTCTACCGCGCGCAGGGAGATCACCCACTCGTAGCGGCGGCCATCGCCCACTACCCCAACCGATTTAACCGGCAGGAATACCGCAAACGCCTGGCTGGTTTTGTGGTACCAATCGGCGGCGTGCAGCTCTTCTAAAAAGATGGCGTCGGCCTCGCGCAGAATATCCGCGTATTCTTTTTTCACCTCGCCCAGGATACGCACACCGAGGCCGGGGCCCGGGAATGGGTGGCGGTAAACCATATCGTAGGGCAAGCCCAGCTCCAGGCCAATTTTACGCACTTCGTCTTTAAACAATTCGCGCAGCGGCTCAACCAGGTCTAGCTCCATATCATCGGGCAGACCGCCGACATTGTGATGGGATTTAATTACATGGGCCTTGCCGGTTTTGGCCGCCGCCGATTCAATGACATCCGGGTAGATGGTGCCCTGGGCCAGCCATTTAACGTCTTGGATTTTTGCCGCTTCGGTGTCGAATACTTCGATAAAGGTATTGCCGATCACCTTGCGCTTGGCCTCTGGGTCACTGACGCCCTCAAGCTTGCCCAAAAACAAATCCTCGGCGTCGGCGCGGATCACTTTAACGCCCATATTTTTGGCGAACATATCCATCACCTGGTCGCCTTCGTCTTTGCGCAACAGACCGTTGTCGACAAACACACAGGTGAGCTGATCGCCGATGGCTTTGTGTAACAGCGCCGCCACCACCGAGGAGTCAACACCGCCGGACAAGCCCAGCAGGACTTTATCGCTGCCGACCTGCTCGCGCACTTTAACAATCGCATCTTCGACGATATTGGCCGGGTTCCACAGGGCTTCACAGCCACACATATTTAACACAAAGTGCTCAAAGATACGTTTGCCCTGCAGGGTGTGGGTAACCTCTGGGTGAAACTGTACGCCGTAGAGATCGCGCTCTTCGCAGTACATACCGGCAATTGGGCAGGTCTCGGTAGAGGCCATCAGCTCAAAGCCCGCGGGCATTTCGCTGACCTTGTCGCCGTGGCTCATCCACACATCCAGCAGCGAGTCGCCATCGTGATCGACGTGGTCGCGTATATCCGCCAACAGGGCGCTGCGGCCATGTACTTTAATTTGGGCATAGCCAAACTCGCGCTGGTTTGAGGTGCTAACCTTGCCGCCGAGCTGCTCGGCCATGGTTTGCATACCGTAGCAAATGCCCAGCACCGGCACGCCCATCTCAAATACGCAATCGGGCGCGCGCGGAGACTCGCCCTCGGTAACCGACTCCGGGCCGCCGGCGAGGATAATACCGCGGGGATCAAAATCGCGGATTTCCTGCTCGCTCATATCGAAGGCGCGAATCTCGGAATAGACACCAATTTCGCGCACCCGCCGGGCAATCAACTGGGTGTACTGGGAACCGAAGTCCAAAATTAATATGCGCTGGGCATGAATGTCTTGTGTCATAAGGCTATCTACAGCTATTGGCTAAAAAGCATAAACAAAAAAGGCCAGCCCTGGGGCTGACCTCGATTCGGCATCACAAAACCTTAGCGGCCACCCACCGGATAGTTGGGGGCTTCTTTGGTAATTTGCACATCGTGCACATGGGACTCGCCCATACCGGCGGCGGTTACCCGCACAAACTCAGGTTGGCTGCGCATAATTTCAATATCGCGCGAGCCGGTATAACCCATAGAAGAACGCAGGCCGCCCATCATTTGATGCACAATGGCAGACATGGGGCCCTTGTAGGGTACCCGCCCTTCAATGCCCTCGGGCACCAGTTTCTCGGCGCCTTGACTGGCATCTTGGAAATAGCGATCGGAAGAGCCCTGGGTTTTGGCCATGGCGCCGAGGGAGCCCATGCCGCGATAGGATTTATAGGTACGGCCCTGGTATAGCTCAACCTCTCCTGGCGCCTCTTCAGTGCCGGCAAACATCGAGCCCATCATCACACAGTGAGCGCCGGCGACAATCGCCTTGGAAATATCACCAGAGAAGCGAATACCGCCATCGGCAATCACGGGTACACCGCAGCCCTTAACCGCATCGACCACATTGGCAATGGCCGATATCTGCGGCACACCAACACCGGAAACAATGCGGGTAGTACAAATAGAGCCAGGGCCAATACCAACTTTAACGCCATCGGCGCCGGCCTCAACCAGGGCCTTGGCCGCAGCGCCGGTGGCGATATTGCCACCAATTACCTGTACCTCGGGGTAGTCGGCTTTAATTTTAGCAACCCGGTCAATCACATTTTTTGAGTGGCCATGGGCAGTATCAACCACCAGCACATCAACACCGGCTGCTACCAGAGCCGCCACCCGGTCGTCGGTATCGGGGCTGGTACCGACCGAGGCACCCACCCGCAGGCGGCCCTCAGGGTCTTTACAGGCGTTGGGGTATTGTTCGGCCTTGGTAATATCCTTGACTGTAATCAGGCCGGTCAGCTCATAGTCTTCATTGACCACCAGCACTTTTTCGATCCGGTGGCGGTGCAGCAACACCTGTACTTCATCCAGTGGCGCGCCTTCAAACACGGTAACCAAACGGTCTTTGGGGGTCATAATATCGGCGACGGTTTGATCCAGGTTAGGCTCAAAGCGCACATCCCGGGCGGTGACAATGCCCACCAGCTCACCGTTTTCCAACACTGGAAAGCCGGAGAATTTATTTTCGACGGTCAGTGCCACCAGCTCGCGAATAGTGGCCGATGATTCAATCGTAATCGGGTCGCGTACTACACCTGCCTCGAATTTTTTAACCGCCCGCACTTCAGCGGCCTGGTCTTCAACGCTCATGCTCTTGTGGATGATGCCAATACCACCCTCTTGGGCAATGGCAATGGCCAGGCGCGACTCGGTGACCGTATCCATGGCCGCGGAAACCAGTGGGATATTCAGTTCAATATCGCGGCTGATACGGGTTTTTAGGCTGACGTCTTTGGCGGTGATGTCCGAGTAACCGGGCACCAACAACACATCGTCAAAGGTTAGAGCTTCTTGTGCGATACGCAGCATTGTCTTGGGTAACCTCAATGAATTACTGCACCGGGGTGGCGGGGATAGGCGACAACCTGGATAAGGTGCGGTCGGCCTGGGTGGGCCGGTGGGACCCCTGGTACATCTACATCGTGTAGTCGTACGGGCCCAGCCTGCGCCGGTGCGATCGGCTTAAAGTAAACCGGCAATTATATAGATTTAGACGCAGCAGGTAAACCTAGCGGCGCCACTAAAAAACCCCAAGCAGGCCTAGGGGGCTGGGCTGGTTTGACCTACAATAGACTTATGAATCAAATCCAAGACCGCAGCATTTTAAGTGTCAGCCAACTCAACCGCAAAGCCAAACAGCTATTGGAGACCCACCTGCCCCTGCTGTGGGTAGAAGGTGAGATTTCCAACCTCGCCAGGCCCAGCTCTGGCCACTGGTATCTCAGTTTAAAAGATGGCCAGGCCCAGGTGCGTGGCGCCATGTTTCGCGGCCGCAATCAGCTGGTAAAATTTAACCCGGCCAACGGCCAAAAGGTTTTGGTGCGCGCCAGGGTGAGCATCTACGAGGGCCGTGGCGACTACCAGCTAATTATTGAGCATATGCAAGCCGCCGGTGCCGGCGATTTACAACTGCAGTTCGACGCGCTCAAACAAAAACTGCAAGAGCGTGGTTTGTTCGACCCGCAAAACAAACAACCACCGCCACCGGCGCCGGCCCATATCGGTGTTATCACCTCGCCCACTGGCGCCGCTGTGCGCGATATTTTACAGGTACTCGGCCGCCGCAGCCCATCGACCCAGGTCAGTGTGTTACCAGTTCCGGTACAGGGCGATGGTGCCGCGCCGGCTATCATTGCCGCCATCGAGATGGCCAACCGCCAGCGGGCCTGTGATGTGCTGCTGCTGAGCAGAGGTGGCGGCTCACTGGAAGATTTATGGGCCTTTAACGATGAACACCTGGCCTATGCCATTGCCGCCAGCCAGATACCCGTGGTCAGCGCGGTAGGCCACGAAGTGGATTTTACCATCGCCGACTTTGTTGCTGATTTACGCGCCGCCACCCCCTCCGCCGCGGCCGAGCTGCTGAGTCAAGATCAGAGCCAGCAGCGCGCCCAACTACAGGGTTATGAACTATTGCTGCAAGAGTCTATACAGCGACAACTGCGAAGCCAGCGCAGCGAGCTACAGCATTTGCGCGCACGCTTGCGCCACCCGGGCGATAAACTGCAGCAGCAAGCCCAGCGCCTAGACCAGCTGGAGCAGCGTCTGCAACACCTGTGGCAACGGCAACAGGCCGAGCGCCAGCACCGCTGTCAACGCTTGAGCTTGCAGTTGCGCCAACACAGCCCCGCGCAGCGGGTAAAGGCCGATCAACGACAGCTCGACAGTTTTGCCCAGCGCCTGCTCGGTGCCAATAAACAACAGCTGCAGCAAGGCAAGCAACAGCTAGGCCAGGCGGCCGCGCTATTACACGGGCTCAGCCCACTGGCCACTCTAGGGCGCGGCTTTGCCTTAGTCAGGGATGAATCTGGTCAAATATTGCGCAGCAGCGACAAAGTCTCGGTCGGCAGCGAGATAGAGGCCCAGTTACACCGTGGCCGTTTAAGCTGCCGAGTGGAAAAAATTCAAACAGACTAGGTAAAATTAAGTCATTGTCATTAAACTGTTGCGAAATTAGTATTAAATATCCCATTGGCCGCAACAAAGAGAGTGACATGCCACACCTGAACACAAAGTTTGTAACACTGGGCAGTATCATTACACTGCTATCTGGCTGCGATTTATACGGCGGCCCCAATGACGGTAGCCAGGCAAACGCCGGCTGCTTGTTGGAGCACAACCCCAATGGGGGAGAGTATCGGGTATTGATGGTTCAGCAGCACAATGGCGAATGGAACTTTCCCGGCGGCGCTTACCGCTGGCGTGAAGCCCCAACCAAGACCGCGGAGCGTGAAACCCAAGAAGAAACCGGGGTGGCGGTTAGTGCGATTGAGTTGGTGCGCACGTTTGACAATGGCTTCCAGCTGTTTAAATGTGAGCCCAAAGGCAATAAACAGCCGAACCCGGAAGACAGTATTGAGGTGCTTAATGCGCGCTGGGTAAACCCCTCATTGATTCCGGCGGTACAGTGGCGCTTTCCCTATCAACGGGCCTGGCTAATGAACTATCTAAACGAGCACAGCACCGATACCCAAAAGCCTGCGGCGCAGGCCGATGTTCAACAACCCAAACTCCAGAGTAACTAGGCTAACAGAATGAACAAAGTTAAAACTTCGCTACTGGCAACCGGCATTGGATTGGCGCTGCTCAATGGTTGCAGCGATGACAGCATTACCGCCCAAAAAGAAAATGAGTGGTTTAAACAGGGCCAAGCAGAGCTGCAAAACGCCCTTAAACGCAAAAACAATACCGACACTGCAAAAAATGTGATTCTGTTTATCGGCGATGGCAATGGTGTAGCCTCGGTTACCGCCACCCGGATCTACCAGGGCCAAGCGGAAGGCTACCAGGGCGAGGAGTATCAACTGTCGTTTGAACACTTTCCGCATATGGCCCTGTCGAAAACCTATAACACCAACGCCCAGACCCCGGATTCGGCCGGCACCGCCACAGCCATGTTAAGCGGCATTAAAACCAAGATGGGTTTAATTGGCGTTAACGACAGTATTGAGCGCGGCGACTGCCAGGGCGCCCTGCAAAACCAAGCCGCCACCCTGCTAGAGCTGGCGGAGCTGAGCGGCCGCGCCACCGGTGTGGTGACCACCACCCGCATCACCCATGCCACCCCGGCGGCCACCTATGCCCACTCGGCCGAGCGCAACTACGAAGACGACAGCAAACTCAGCGGCGCCGACCAGGAAGCCGGCTGTAAAGACATTGCTCGCCAGTTGATTGAGTTCCCCTATGGCGACGGTGTGGATGTGGCCATGGGCGGTGGCCGGCGCCACTTTCTGCCCAAGAATGTCAGCGACCCGGAAGGCAAGTTCGGCAAGCGCCGCGACCAGCGTCATTTGATTGAGGAGTGGCAAGAAAAATACCCAGCTGGCCGCTATGTCTGGAGCCAGCGCGGCTTTGATCGAGTAGATCCGGAAAAAACCGATAAGCTGCTGGGTTTGTTCAACAGCTCACATATGGAATACGAACTGGATCGCGCCGACGATGTAGGCGGTGAACCCTCGCTTGCGGAGATGACCGGCAAGGCCATCGATATCCTAGACAATGACGACGACGGCTTCTTTTTGATGGTTGAGGCCGGCCGCATCGATCACGCCCACCACGCCGGCAATGCCAAGCGTGCCATCGTCGACGGTGTCGCCATGGCCGACGCCGTGCAGGTGGCGATGAATAAAACCGATGCCGAAGATACCTTGATCATTGTCACTGCCGACCATTCCCATACCATTGTGCTGCAGGGCTACGCGCAACGCGGCAATGCCATTTTGGGTCTGTCGAGCGGAGTCGACAGCAAAGGCCGGCCGCTGAAAACCCCAACTCTGGCACTGGACGGCAAGCCCTTTACCACCATTGTCTATGCCAACGGCCCCGGCGCCCACAGCCACGGCCCACGCCCACACCCGGTGGATAAAGAAGCCCAGAGCGATAACTACCAGCAGCAGGCCCTGATTCCACTGGAATCAGAAACCCACGCCGGCGAAGATGTAGCCATTTATTCGCGCGGGCCCTGGGCTCATTTATTAAATGGAGTGGTCGAGCAGAACTATATTTTCCACGTTATTAACCACGCCGCCGAATTGGGCGCGGAAAAATAAGCCCAGCCAAAGCCGCAGCAAAGCGCTATTGCCAATGCCAACTTTACTTAGCCCAACGGCTAGCGCTTTTTACTTTTTTTGCTTTTTTTGTAGTGTTCCATCAAGCGGCGTTTTTTCGCCGCCTGGCGGGAGCTGAGCTGGTTTTTGCGCCCGGCGTAGGGGTTGTCGGTGGATTTAAACTCCAGCTTGATTGGGGTGCCGTGTAGGTCGAGCACCCGGCGAAAAGTTTTTTCAAGGTATTTTTTATAGTGGGCCGGCACCGACTCGGTCTGGTTACCGTGGATCACAATAATCGGTGGGTTTTTGCCACCGGCGTGGGCGTAACGCAATTTAATGCGATGCCCCGCCACCATTGGCGGCTGGTGGGTGGCCACCGCATCTTGCAAAATACGGGTCAGGTGGTTAGTAGTAAGTTTATCCGTGGCCGAGGCATAAGCCTGTTCGATCGATTGATACAGGTGCCCTACCCCGGTACCGTGCAGCGCCGAGATATAGTGAATATCGGCAAAATCGATAAATCGCAGCCGCCGCTCCAACTCATTTTTGACAAACTCTTTGTGCTCTGCATCCAGTCCATCCCATTTATTCAGCGCCACCACCAAGGCTCGGCCGCCTTCAATTACATGGCCCATCAGGTGCATATCCTGGTCAACCAGGCCTTCAGTGGCATCGATTAACAGCACCACCACATTGGCATCGCTGATCGCCTGCAGAGTTTTAACAATGGAAAACTTCTCGACTGATTCCTTAACATTTTTGCGCCGCCTAACCCCGGCGGTATCGATAATGGTGTAGGGCTTTTCATTGCGCTCATAATCGATATAGACACTGTCGCGGGTGGTGCCGGGCATATCGTAAACCACCACCCGATCCTCGCCCAGCAGGCGGTTAACCAGGGTGGATTTACCCACATTGGGGCGACCGACAATGGCCATTTTAATGCCGCGCTGCTGATCGTCCTCGGGCTCTTCGACTACGTTTTCGGGAAACTCCTCAAGCACCAGCTCCATCAGCGATTTCACCCCGCGCCCCTGGGTAGCGGTGGTGCCATAGACCTCGCCAATACCCAGTTCATAAAATGGTGCCAGCGCCACATCGTGGTTTTGGCCATCAATTTTATTGGCCACCAAATAGGTTTGTTTTTGGTTGATGCGCAGGTGTTCGGCAATCATTTGATCGGCGGTGGTCAGACCGTCGCGGCTGTCGACCATAAACAGCACCACATCGGCCTCTTCTACCGCCAACAGCGACTGCTCGGCCATGGCCGAATCGATGCCCTCTTCATCGCCGCTGATACCGCCGGTATCAATCACCACAAAGCGGCGCTTATTGATTTCGCCGTCGCCGTATTTGCGATCGCGGGTAAGGCCGGCGTAGTTGGCCACCAGGGCATCGCGGCTGCGGGTAAGGCGATTAAACATGGTGGATTTACCCACATTGGGGCGGCCCACCAGGGCAATTACAGGGATCATGGGGTATTCCGGTGGCTATAAGGCTACAATCTGGCCATTATAGGCCAAAGGCCGGGCAGTATAGGGGAAATTTCGGCCAGGGCAAGGCCCTGGCCACACAGCAGGTGTTTTACTGGGCGCGATAGGCAATCAGCTCGCCGCTATTGCCATACACATAGAGAGTTTCACCGTCACTTATCATGCTGGCACGAACGCCGTCACCATCGACCTTCTCGCGCGCGACAAAGTTGCCCTCACGATCGAGCAAATGCAGATAGCCTTCGTAATCCGTCACCGCCACATAGCTGCTAAAGGCCTGGGGCGCGCCCAAGTGGCGACGCAGCATTGTCTCATTGGCCCAAACCTCATTGCCATCGCCAGCGCGATAAGCGCGCAGACGATCATCCGAGCCCGACACAAATACTAAGCCATTGCGCTCACTAATATCGTTGTGACTGGAGGAGCTAATGGCCCAAAGCGGGCGGCCATTTGAGCGGGTTACCGCCATCAGGCGACCATTGAGGCTAGACAGGTAAAGAATGTCGCCAACCATCAGAGGGCTAGCATCAACATCGACTACCCGCTCCAGTTCAGTTTTACCCTGAGGTATCGCAACTCGCTGCTCCCAAACTTGTACCCCATCGTCAATTCGCAGGGCCACAACCTTGCCCGAGGCAAAGCCTGCATACAGGGTGTCGCCAAGCAGCACCGGGCTGGCATTACCACGCATGGTCAGCACCGGTACCGGGTTATCGTAGCGCCACTTGGGGCTGCCGTCGGCGGCATTAAAGCCGTATAGACGGCCGTCTAAAGACTGCACCACAACCACTTCGCCATTGCTGATGGGGGCAGACAGAACTTCACTGCTGACGTTGGCCTGCCACAGGCGTTCGCCGTTGTCCTTGGACAAGGCATACACATGGCCGGAATAACCGCCCACAAAAACTTGATTGGGGCCGACACCAACACCACCGGATAAGGTCACATCCAGATCCACTGCCCACTGCTCTTTACCACTATCGCGGGCCAGGCGCACCACATCGCCCTCGGCGGTGGCGGCGAAAATACTGTCGCCGTCAATCGTGGGCGTTAAGCGGCTGTAACGCTCATCTTGGCCGCTGCCGATATCTTGTGACCACAGCTCTTTAAGTTTTACCGTTTCTTCAAAGTCAACCAGATCCATTGGTTCAATATCGACTTCATCGCTGCTAGAACAGGCCACCATGCCCGCGGCCAATAACAGCAGTGATAGTTTCTTGATCATGGTTGCGTCCCCTGACTACTAACTTCTTTAATCTCGGCCGACGACAGGCCATCCATCTTGCGCTCAAGTATGCTCTTGCGCGAGAAGTCCTGGCTTTCGAGCGAATCCAGCGCTAGCTGGTAAGCGCCGCGCGCCTGCTGGATGCTGCCCTTGGCCTTGTAAATATCGCCGCGCAGCTCGGCAAAGGCACCGACAAAGGCTTGGGTCTGGCCTTTATCCAGGCTGGCCAAAGCACTGTCAAAATCGCCTTTAGCCATTTGCACCTTTGCTAAGCGCATTAAGATAACAGGCTTTAGGGCACTGGAAGGCCCCTGGCCCAGAGCCTGCTGTAACTCGGTTTGGGCCGTTTCTAGGTCGTTGGACTCGACTGCCATCTTGGCTAAAAATAGCGCGCCGCTAATTCCGTAAAAGGTGCCGTCATGCTCGTCTTGCAGCTGCTTGGCCAGAAACTTGGCCGAACTGGTCTGTTCGTCGCTGCGGTTTTCAACCGCCATCGCCTCAAGCAGCTCATTGTAGACGGCAGAACCGGCCATATCCTGGGTCATGCGCTGGTTCTGCCAGAACTGATAGCCAGAATACGCGGCCAATACCACGATAATACTAACAATCAGCCCACTGCCGTTCTTGCTCCACCAGCGTTTGAGGGCTTCTAATTGTTCTTCTTCGGTGAGGTGCTCAGCCACTGTTACTCCTAATTGCTCCCAGTTGTTACCGTCGTCTATGCGCCCGCAGTATCAGCCCCGGACGCACAGCTTATGTGCAGCCGGCAAGACTACCACATGCCCGCCCTATTCCCCAGTGTTTAAGGCCCGTAAAGCGTCGATTAACGCATCGATGGCCAGCAATAGCTGCTCACCCTGGCCGCGCAGGGGCTTGAGTAAGACCTGACCTTGGTCCAGTTCGTTATCGCCCATAATTAGCGCGTAGGCGGCGCCACTGGCATTGGCCTTTTTCAACTGGTTTTTAAAGCTGCCGCCGCCGCAATGGCTCAACACCCGAAGCTCTGGCAAGGCGCTTCGAATTTGCTCGGCCAGGGCTGCAGTCTCGGCCCAGGCCCGCACAGGCTCGCTGCTGGCGGCCACCATATAGATGTCCGCTGGCGGCGCCAGTTCCGCTGGCCAGGCATCGAGCTGTTCGAGCAGTAACACCAAGCGCTCTACCCCCATGGCGAAACCGGCGGCGGTATTG
>JAOXRV010000485.1 GCA_025800435.1 Cellvibrionaceae bacterium
ATTAGCGCCGCTGCCATCCACGGCAATAAAAGCCAGGGCGCCAGAACCAAGGCCCTCGCGGATTTTAAAGCCAACCGCGTGCAGGCCCTGGTGGCCACCGATATCGCTGCCCGGGGCCTGGATATAGACCAGCTACCCCAGGTCGTAAACTTCGACCTGCCCAATGTGGCCGAAGACTATGTGCACCGCATTGGCCGTACCGGCCGCGCCGGCGCTAGCGGCCAGGCCATCTCTTTGGTTGCCAACGAAGAGGCAAAACTGCTACACGATATTGAACGGCTGATTAATAAACAGATTGAGCGACGCGATATTGAAGGCTTTGAGGCCGATGAGCCCTTGCCCATCAGTAATTTAAACCGCCCCGCAACCAAGCCCAAAAAAGCCAAGCAAGCCAAAGCCGGCGAAGGCTCGGGCAAGCCCAATGACCACAAAACCAGACGCCGCCGACGGCCCAGCAACAGCAGCGGCAATGGCGCTGGCAACAAAGCGGGCAATAAATCCAACAGCAAACCCGGCGCCAACAAGGCTGGCAGCAACAAAACGGGCGGTAATAAAAGCAGCAATAAGCCGGCAAATAAAACCGGCAGCTCAGAAAAACCGGTATGGCTAAAGCGCAAAAACGGTAATAAATCCTAGCCATGGCTAGCCAGGCGGCCAATAGAATCGGCGTGTTTGTGGATGTGCAAAATATCTACCACACCTGTCGTCAAAGCTACGGCCGCCAGTTTAACTACCGGGCCCTATGGCAGCGCCTGAGCCAACAAGGGGATATCACCATCGCCAATGCCTACGCCACCCACCGTGGCGACCAGGGCCAGCTTAAATTTCAAAACGCCTTAAAACACATTGGCTTTAGCGTAAAGCTAAAGCCCTTTATTCAACGCGCCGATGGCTCCGCCAAGGGCGACTGGGATGTGGGTATTACCATCGATGTTGTGGAAGCGGCCGAACAACTCGACACCGTGGTACTGCTATCGGGTGATGGGGATTTTGATCTACTGCTGGAGCGAGTCAAACGACGCTTCGGCGTCCAAGCCGAGGTCTACGGGGTGGCAGCACTCAGCGCTGACTCCTTGATTGATAGTGCGGACAGGTTTTGGGCTATTGGTGAGGATTTGTTGCTTTAAAGCCGGTTTTTCAGAGTGACAAGTGTGGAAAGCGAAAGTAAAAACACACGACAAGCCGCCTCTAACTAATGTTAGGGGCGGCCCAGAATTAAAACCCCACCCGCCATACAACTCAGCCTAGCCAGTGGAGCTGCCCGCAGGCAAACCAAAAAGAGCTTATTTTTCGCTCTTTTTAATATCGTCTTTTACGTGCTTATACATCCAGCGACCGATATAAACGGTAATAACCGTGGTCACCACCACAATTAGAACCCCTGAAATTACAACATCATCAAGATACATGGCTAGACCCTCTACGGTTGTTTTACTGTGGATGTTTTACTGTGTCTATAACCAGATACTAATTTACTGGCAGGAAGGGATCTTGACCGGGATCAAGCTTTGCCGCTGGGTGCTGGTCTAAATGGCGCCAGCCAGGGGCTTATTTGCTCTGGATCAAAAGTTTATGCGGGTCGCAGCTGGCCAAAAAACAGTTCGGTTGCGGTTTGGCAGATCGCGTCGGTGGCTTTGGGGTCCACATAGATGCCGTCAATCAGCAGGCGGCTCAGGCCGTGCATGGTGCTCCAGCTGACCTGGGCAAAGCGCAGCGCCTCCACTTCTGGGGGCAAGTGGCCAGCCCGCTGCCAGGCCTCTACTCGCTCGACATAGCTGCGAAAATAGCCGTGCGAATGCTGCAAAAAGTCTTCATCGGGCTCACCACTGCCCCACACATCGCGGCCAAACATCAGGTCGTAATACTGGGGGTATGCCACCGCCCAATGCACATAGCGGCTGATAAACTCATTAACTTGCTCGATAAAGCCCAGGCCCTCAGGTATTTGGGCCATGGTGGCAGCCTGTAGCTCAAAGCCCCGGGCCGCAACTGCACAGAGCAACTGTTGTTTGTCGGCAAAATGATGGTATGGCGCGCTGCGTGATACTCCGACCCGATCGGCCAGTTTGCGCATAGATAAACCCTCAACCCCATCTTCTAGGATAAGTTGGGCCGCTGCGGCCTCTAAAGAGGCGCGTAAATCGCCGTGATGATAGGTCTTTTTGGTCTTTGTCATAAATCGCCTGCAAACTGTCTATGGCAATCTATCAGCATATCTTGACAGTGTCAAAATAACACCCTAAGCTGAGAATCTTGACACCGCTCAGTTATCAAAACACCTAGACAAAAGGGAAGCGCCATGAGCTATACCACACTTGAGGTCAGTATTAACGACCAAATTGCCCATATTCAACTCAACCGCCCAGATGCCCTAAACACTATGGTGCCGGCCTTCTGGCGTGAACTGCCGGAGGCGGTGCGTAAAATCGACCGCGAGGCGGCCGCGCGGGTGATTGTTATCTCCTCCACTGGCAAGCACTTTAGCGCCGGTATGGACTTGGCGGTGTTTACCGATGGCGGCCTCAACCAAAGCGCCGAACTGGGCCGCAAACACGAGCGTTTGCGCCATATGGTAATGGAGCTGCAAGACAGCTTTAACGCCCTAGAGCAGTGCCGCATTCCGGTACTGGCGGCCATTCAAGGCGGCTGTATCGGTGGCGCAGTGGATATGACCACCGCTTGCGACTGCCGCTATATTACCGAGGAAGGCTTTTTTACCGTGTACGAAACCAAGATCGGCATGACCGCCGATGTGGGCACCCTACAGCGCCTACCCAAGCTGATTCCCGAGGGACTAGCGCGGGAGCTGGCCTACACCGGTCGCCGCATGTACGCCGATGAGGCCAAGGCCTGCGGCCTGGTCAATGCCATTTATAAAGATCAACAGAGCATGTTAGATGGGGTTATGGCGATCGCCAAAGAAATGGCCGCCAACTCGCCCTTGGCCGTATCCGGGTGTAAGGAAATGATTAACTATACCCGCGACCACTCCACCGCCGATGCACTGCGCTATATGTCAATCTGGCAGACCGGCATGTTCCAGCCTGAAACCGACATGATGGAGTGCTTTGTCGCCAAGGCGGAAAAACGCGAGCCCCAGTTCCAAGAGCTGTGCCAGCTTGGCCCCGCTATCAAGGAATAAGCCCATGGCCGACCCCAGATTACAGCAGTGGCACAAAGCGGTGTTTGAACAAGACCAGGATACCCTGCGCGAGCTGCTACACCCCGAGGTAGAATTTTATTCCCCGGCGTTTTGGAAACCCAAAAGCGGTCAGGACATCGCCTTTTTTATTTTGACTACAGTGATCGATATCTTTGAAGATTTTACCTACCACCGCGAGTGGATTGACGGCAATGAAATGGCGCTGGAGTTTAGTGCCGGCGTCAATGGTAAGAGCGTCAAAGGCATAGATTTAATTCGTTGGAATGACGCCGGCCAAATCACCCACTTCGAGGTGATGGTACGGCCCCTCAATGGCTTGGCCCAGCTGGCCGAGCAAATAGGAGAACGCTTTAAACAAGCTGGCCTGCTATAAGCCAGCCACATAATATTAAACCTAAAAGGTTAGCTGATATGACACAACAATATTCTAAGTTAATGGAGCCCCTAGACCTGGGCTTTACCACCCTTCGCAACCGCGCCTTAATGGGCTCTATGCACACTGGCCTGGAAGAGGCCCCCAATGGCCACGCGCGCATGGCTGCATTTTTTGCCGAGCGCGCCCGCGGTGGTGTCGGCCTGATTGTCACCGGCGGTTTTGGCCCCAATGATCGCGCCGCCACCCACGAGCACACCAAAAGCCTGAAAACCGAGGGCGATGTAAAAGACCACTTGCAAATTACCGAGGCGGTACATAAAGAAGGTGGCAAAATCTGTATGCAGATTTTGCATACCGGTCGCTACGCCTTTAATGAAAACCCAATTGCGCCCTCGGCGATCCAGGCACCCATTAATCCCTTTAAACCTTCAGCTGCAAGCGAAGAAGAAATTGAGCAGCAGATCGAAGACTTTGTGCGCACCTCTACCCTGGCCCAACAGGCCGGCTACGACGGCGTTGAGATTATGGGCTCCGAGGGCTATTTCTTAAACCAGTTTCTGGCCGCGCGCACCAACCAGCGCGACGATGACTGGGGCGGCAGCTATGAAAACCGTATGCGCCTGCCGGTTGAGGTAGTGCGCCGGGTGCGCGAGGCAGTGGGCGAAAACTTTATTATAATCTATCGCTTATCGATGCTGGATCTGGTTGAGGGTGGCAGCAGCTATGAGGAAATTGTCACCCTGGGCAAGGCAGTTGCCGAGGCCGGCGCCACCATTATTAATACCGGTATCGGCTGGCACGAAGCGCGCATTCCGACCATTGCCACCAAGGTACCACGGGCCGCGTTTACCTGGGTAACCGCCAAGTTTAAAGATGAACTCCCCATTCCCGTGGTTACCTCAAACCGCATTAACACCCCCGAAGTGGCCGAAGCGGTTTTACAGCGCGGCGATGCAGATATGGTTTCCATGGCCCGCCCGTTTCTGGCCGATGCGGATTTTATGACAAAAGCGGCCGAGGGCCGCGCCGATGAAATTAATACCTGCATCGGTTGCAACCAGGCCTGTTTGGATCATATCTTTAGCGGCAAAATGACCAGTTGCCTGGTTAACCCTCGCGCCTGTCACGAAACCGAACTCGAACTACTGCCCACCAGCAATGTTAAGAAGCTTGCCGTAGTTGGCGCCGGCCCCGCCGGCTTGGCCTTTGCCACCAGCGCTGCCAGTCGCGGTCACGATGTCACCTTATTTGACGCGGACGATAAAATTGGTGGCCAGTTTAATGTGGCCAAGCAAGTACCGGGGAAAGAAGAATTCTACGAGACCCTGCGCTACTTTGAAAAGCAGCTAGAGCTGAGCGGTGTCAGCGTTGTTCTGGGCAAAAGAGTAAGCGCCGAAGAGCTAAACGAAGGCGATTACGACGAAGTTATTATCGCCACCGGTATTAGCCCGCGCACGCCGGGTATTCCCGGCATCGACAGCGATAAAGTACTGAATTACCTAGACGTGCTGCGCGATAAAAAACCGGTGGGCAAAAAAGTTGCCGTCATCGGTGCCGGCGGTATCGGCTTTGACGTATCCGAGTACCTGGTACATGGCAAATCCCAGCCCAGCCAAGATATCGAAACCTTTATGCGCGAGTGGGGTGTGGATATGAGTCTTAAAGCCCGCGGTGGCATCGAGGGGGTAACAGCCCAACCCGAAGCGCCGGCGCGGGAGGTATACCTGCTGCAGCGCAAGGACTCTAAGGTAGGCGGCGGCCTCGGTAAAACCACCGGCTGGATACACCGCACTGGCTTAATCAATAAGCAGGTACAGATGATTCCCGGTTGCAGTTACGACAAGATCGACGATGAAGGTCTGCACATCACCTTAGGTAACGAAAGCAAAGTGCTGGCTGTAGACAATATTATTATCTGCGCCGGGCAAGAGCCATTGCGCGAGCTAGTCGACGGCCTAGACAAGCCCCACCACTTGATTGGCGGCGCCGATGTGGCCGCAGAGCTGGACGCCAAGCGCGCCATTGACCAAGGCACCCGCCTGGCGGCAGTAATCTAAGCCAATAGCAATACCGGGCAGCCCCACCGCGGTGAGGCTGCACCGGGTTTAATCAACGCTTTTTAGCCTGGCTTTAAAGGCTTGCAGTGACATTGGACGCTGGGTGCCGGTGGCAGCATTTAGGTTAGCCACTTCGCCGTGGCTGAGGGCGTGCTTACTGGCGGCAGATTTGCCCAAGCTGACTATCGCCCGGCCCTGACTGCTGTACATGGCCCTGCCCTTCGCGCTGCGTTTGACCAGGTAATGACCCTGGCCCCAGCCACTGAGGGGGTGAATACCAGCCTGCTGTGCCTGGCCCTGGCGCACAAAATACACCCCGTGCTCACCGTATTTGGGCAGCCCCATTCCGGCAACCTTTAAGGTTTTGCCCTCGGCGCGCCCACCCAGGTATTTAAGGGTTATGCGCTTGCCCTCGTGGCGACCGCGCAGCACCTCAATAATATCGAAATGGACATAGGTCACCACCATTCGCGGGCCTTCCAGGCGGCTTTCAATGCCGCTGACCTCGCCTTCAAACACCAGCTCTGAGGCCTTGGCTACCTGGTCAAAATTCTGTTGAATAATCGAAGTAGCCTGGGCCCCAACTGCGCCCAGTAATAGTCCCAAACCAATGATTAATTGTTTGTAGAAATGAGTGAAATTCATTATTAGCGCTCCTGAATATAGCGAATATCCCATTTTTGGGTTCCTTTATCCCAACCCAAATCCACTTGGTAGCGGCGCCCGTCAACCTCCACTTGCTGCAGTATAATTTCGTTCTTGCCGCGCACGCTGATCGGCCCGGTTATCTCAACCCGCTCGGCGCTATCGACAAAGGCGGTGGACATCAGGCCGCTGACAATTTCAGTACTGGTGCTACTTTCATTGCCGTTATCGTCGGTCACTTTAACCCTTACTTGGTGGCGCCCTGGCCTCAGCAGACCCCAGTTATAGGCCATGGAAAAGCCAGCACTTTGGGCGCGGGGATACTGGGGAAAAGCGTTGCCCACATCGCCACGAGCACCGCCAAAGGGTATCCGGCTGATAAATTTATCATCGATAAACAACTCAATTTTTTTAATTCGGTCGCGGGCCACGGCCCAGCCGCGAATATTGCCAATGCCGGTATAAAGTCGGTCGGCAATCGGCTCCTCAAGATTGAGGCGAATTGCCTGCTCATCGGAATAGAGAATGTTAAGGCCCTGCAAATCATCGGCGCTGGGGTTGCGCTGGGCGCCATAATAAGGGTACATCACCGTGGCAATCTCTTCGTCTTCCTCGTGATCCAAGCCGAGAAAATGGCCTATTTCATGCACCGCCACGCGGTAAAAATCGTAGCGAGGCTGATTGTTCGCGGCGCCGTTCACCTCCCACTGTTTATTAGAATTAAAAATAATGTCGCGCTCGGTATAGTAATCACCCTCGTAAAAGTTAAGGGTTACCGCCAGGGTAAAATAATCAAAGGATAAGCCGCACCAGGTATCGGCAAACACCGCCACGTTTTTATTGCCATCGCCAGGGATATCAAAATAGGAAACTCCTGCACAGGGCTGGTAATCGCCGTTTTCGATATTGAGCTGTATACCGTCTACCCCGCTATTCCAGGCATCCGCCGCCTTGACCATCTGATAGTGCCAATCGACACCGGGAAAAACATCGTGGTTAAGGTTGGTATGGAGGGTAACTTCGCTACTGCGCCATTTGCCGCCGTCTAAATCCGAGGCCAAGCTTAGGCTGGGCAGCAGCGCCAGAACAGCGCTTAGGCCCAGCCGGGGCAGATTAGATACAAACATCGAATAACTCCTTTTATAGTATCTACAATACACCGTTGCAACATAGCATAATTGGCCCCTGGGCGTCTCAGCAAACCGACCCATTTTTGCGCCTTTACACACTTTGGCGGGCAGCTTGGGTTTTTGCCTGCGCCAGCTGATCGAAAAACA
>JAOXRV010000488.1 GCA_025800435.1 Cellvibrionaceae bacterium
CAAGTTTCATGCGTGCTGCTTGGATAAACAGTGGCTTCGACCCCGAGCCTTGTGGTGGGTAAGGGGTTCTGCGAGATGTAAGCTTGAGGGGTAGGGGGTGCTTTCGCAGTGACTAGGCTTCTGGATGAAACGGGGGCCAGCGCCTGATCAATTCGCCTGGAGCGAATTTAGGCTTGGCCGCAGGCTGAGCCCCTGGATGGGGCGAGTCCATGGCACGCTTTCGGAACGGAGAAAGTGCCCCCTACCCCTCAAGCTGGGTTCTATCCCCGGAAGTTGGGACTTTTCCCCGGACAGTAGTACATTTTCACGGAGGTGACTTAGCGAGGCATGCTCTAATTATTCACACCGCCTAAGCCGGTGATTTCAGGCTTTTAATGGCTAATCGCTGACCCGCCCGCGCAGGGATTTAATCTTGCCGCGCCGGTTTTTGGCATCGAGCCGGCGGGTTTTGCTGGCTTTAGTGGGCTTGGTGGCGACACGCTTTTTTTGCACCACCGCCACCGATTTTATCAATAGGCGCAAACGCTCCAGCGCATCGACCCGGTTTTTTTCCTGGGTGCGGTGCTGCTGGGCCTTAATTACCACCACCCCCTCTTTGCTGATGCGCTGATCTTTGAGCGCCAGCAAGCGGCTCTTATAAAAATCTGGCAGGCTGGAGGCGGCGATATCAAAGCGCAGATGAATCGCACTGGAGACCTTATTAACGTTTTGCCCACCGGCGCCCTGGGCGCGAATAGCGCTCAGTTCGATCTCCTCAGTGGGCAGAACGACACTATTGGAAACCCTAAGCAATGGCATCGCCAACGCGCACTATCTTCATGGTATTGGTGCCGCCGTGAACATTGATAAAGTCACCCTTAGAGATAATCACCAAATCCCCCACCTCAACCACACCGCGGCGCTTTAGCTCGGCCACCACACTCTGGTTCATTTCCTCAGGGGGCACAATCAAGGTGTTGAAAGTGACCGGCACCACCCCACGAAACAGTGCCATACGGTTTTCCGCTTTTTGCTGGGCGGTAAAAGCAAAGATCGGCAGGCTGGAACTGATCCGAGACATCCACAGAGTGGTGTTGCCCGATTCGGTCAAGCTGATAATGGCCTTGACCCCATCGAGGTGGTTAGCGGTATACATCACCGCCATGGCGATAGATTCATCCACCGCTTCAAACTGCTGGTGTAAGCGGTGCTGGGACTGCTGGATATCCGGGCTGCGCTCGGCGCCGATAATAATCCGATGCATGGCTTCGACCGTCTCTACCGGAAAAGAGCCGGCAGCGGTTTCACCCGACAGCATCACCGCGTCGGTACCATCCAATACCGCATTGGCCACATCGAACACTTCGGCCCGGGTGGGCAGCTGGCTATCGATCATCGATTCCATCATTTGAGTAGCGGTAATAACTGTACGATTGAGTTTGCGCGCCCGGCTAATCAGATCTTTTTGCACCCCAATCAACTCCGCATCGCCGATCTCTACCCCTAGGTCTCCCCGCGCCACCATCACACTGTCCGACGCTTCGATAATGCTATCCAGCACTTCGGCCTCGGCAACGGCCTCGGCACGTTCGACCTTGGCCACCAAATTGGCGTTGCCGCCGGCCTCGCCCATCAGTTTACGGGCTAGGTTTAAGTCAGCGGCGCAGCGCACAAAAGACACAGCCAAGTAGTCCACATCCAGCTCTGCGGCAAGCTTGATATCTTGTTTGTCTTTATCGGTTAAGGCCTCGGCCGACAGGCCACCGCCCTCACGGTTAATGCCTTTATTGTTCGACAGGCGCCCGGCCACCACGGTTTGGGTTTCAATGCGGCTGCCGTTTACTTCGCTAACCTCCAACACCACCCGGCCATCGTCCAACAATAGGCGGTCGCCGGCACTGACATCGCCTGGCAGTTCGGTGTAATCGATGCCCACCTCAGTTTGGTTACCGGCGTCGCGCCCCAGGCTGGCATCTAAGGCGAAGGCATCGCCCATTTGCAGTTCAATTGGGCCATCGGCAAAGCGCGCAATGCGAATTTTGGGGCCCTGCAAATCACCCAGTACTGCCACCGTGCGGCGTAGCTGGCGAGCAATTAAACGCACTTGGGCGGCGCGCTGGCGGTGATCGTCGGGGCTGCCGTGGGAAAAGTTTAGGCGCACCACATTAACACCGGCTCGAATCAGCTTTTCCAATACCCCAGGGGCATCGGTTGCAGGGCCGAGCGTGGCGACAATTTTGGTGCGGCGAATACTGGTCACGAGAGACTCCTAAAACAAATGGACACAGCGACGACAAAGCGTCGAAACAGACACTATAGCAGTTTTAAATGACAGGGAGATAAATTTGCGCAGAATTTTGGGGATTACAGCGCCTTAACTTTTTCTGCGCCACAGCGCTGGCAGCGATAGCGGGTAACTAGCTTACCCTGCTTGGTGTCGAATTGTTTGGCCGCACAAATCTCCCACTTGTGGAAGCCGCTGCGGCACAGGCTTTTGCCCTTGTGTTTTTGGGCCGGGGTTTTGGCTTTAAAAGGAACGACTTCGCCCATGGCGGCGCAGGCCTCACTGAGCGCTTAAACCACTTTAATATGCCAGGGCTCGTAGCGCACCCCTAGCTCATTGTCAGTGGTGTAGCGAATTTGCACATAACCCAGGTCTTCCATGCGCTTAAACTCGCGGGTTTCGGAGAACTTATCGGTAAAGTTGAGGTGACCCCAACCAACCCGGCCCACATCAAAATCGCCAATACCGTGAAAGGAGTGGCCAGGGGGTGCGAGTGAACGCGAGGCTTTGGACAGGTTAAACTCCGAGTGCACCGCTTTGTTCAGAAACAGGTACATCTGCTTCACGTTGCTGCGGATACCTGAGGTCAGAATAATATTCTTACCGACGTCTTTTTTGAGTTTGTTGTAATAGGCAACTGAGTCACCTTTAAACAAATAGTGGCCAGAATAGGGAATTTTGACAATTTGCCCGCTTGAGATATTCTCGGTTAGCTTACTGGAAACCTTATCACCAAAAAAACCGTAATCGCTGGCCTGGGCTTCAAAAATGCTCTCCATAAAGGTCTTTTCGACCTCGGTAAATTCGCCAACCCGGCTGTATTTTTTGGCATAGGCCAGGGCGTTATCAAAACTCAAGACGTTAAAATTGCCGTGGCCAACCACTTTTTGTACTCGGCCCAGGCGCAATACTACCGACAGCAATACCTTTTTTTCTTCTTCGGCAAGGTAGATATCGTCGGCAAATTCGTTTTCAAAAAAGCGCACCTTGTCCAAATTGGGCTTCATTGCCTCTTTCGACGCTGCCACTTGTTCAATCGCCGGTGTCTCTGTTTCCGCTTGGGTTACAGCTTGAGGGGCTTGGGTTATGGAGGTTGGAGCGGTCAGTTGCTCGACCAGCGGCGCTTCAATACTGGCGGGCTGGGAAGCTGGGGGCATTTGGGCCTGCTGGATTTGTGCTTCTGGCTGAAGCTGGGGCATAGCGACGCGCATTTCAGAGTCCCGGGGCGGGTCGAGCGGCGGCGGGTCTAAATCGTCAAAGCTGCTTAAATCCAATAGGCGCGGGTCTGGTTTAGTTTGATCAGCGTTATACAACAACACAGAGCCGGCGCTGGTAATCGCCGTGCCTGCTGCCAGACCAAGAAGTAAATCCCGTCGTTTCACTATACATTCCCCACATATGGTTGATTCCGCCGCCTGCTGTGGCGTGGCATATCAATGGGCTGAGCTGGCCCTTACATCTGCTCTACCGGTACCGCCGCCAAATTATTGACAAACCGCACCCTTATACTGCGTTAATACATCCATTGTGCATTATCTGTGCCGAAATTTCAGCCTACTCGTTCACCTG
>JAOXRV010000515.1 GCA_025800435.1 Cellvibrionaceae bacterium
GGGGGTCGATTCGTCCGGTATTCGACTTGGCAAAGGGGTTTGGCTGGGGGCCAAAGTGGGTGTGGTTGACGGGGTGAGTATTGGCGACCATGCGGTGGTTGGCATGAACGCCTTGGTAAGCAAAGATGTACCAGCCTACGCGATTGTAGCGGGCAACCCAGGCCGGCCAATCGGCGACCGGCGCGGTTTGGATGTGGCCCAGCTGGAGCAGCTGAGCCAAAGCCTCGGCATTTAGCGACCGAACAGCTTTTTCAGGTCTTTGACTTTATCTTCACCGAGCTTTTCTGTGAGCTTTTTCTTTAGCTCTTGCTCGGCTTTATCCTTGGCAATTTCGGTGACTTCGGCGGTTACTGCGGCCTTAACCTGCTGCAGTACTGGCGCGATCATGGCCTGACCCAGCTCCTGTGGGGTTAAACCCTTGTTCTTGTCACCAATATTGTTGACCTTAATGGCCGGCAGTTTAATGCTGCGCTCGCCAAACTGCTCGCTAATCAGGCGCACACTGCCGTTGGTAAAGCGAAACTTCTCAACCATTAAGCGCACTTCTGGGCCCTGGGCGGATTCTTGAGCACTGCCACCGCTGCTGTTTTTGTTAACACTGTCCAACAGCGCCTGCAGATTGGTTTCCTTTAGGTTTTTCTGCTCGGCAATAAGTTTGGCGCCGTCTATAGTCACCTCTTTCACCACCTTTACATCATCCAATAGGGAGGCAGGGTCAATCTGCAACACCACCGCATCGGTGTGTAAGGCGTATTCACTGTTAAACCCAGCGGGGTTGTTAATTTGCAGGTTTTTTAACTCGCCACGGCCCTCGTGGGGGGCCATATCGGCAGCCGCTAAGCTAACTTTGGTGCTGAGCATCTTGGTGCCCTGCTCTTCCACAGTATCGACGGTTAGCTTGTTTAGGTAATCGGAGAATACCGTGGTGTAGAGGAAGTACCCCAAAACCGCCACCACAGCGATGCCCACAACAAATTTAATCAGTTTCATATCTACTCCCTAGTTTAAGTATCCGAATTATTAGGCCGTTGCTCGGGTCCCGGCTTGGCCGTACCACCTTGACGCTGTTCCTCAATGGTTTTACGCGCCTGTTCCAGCTCCTGACCGACAATGCCAATCAGCGATTCCCAGCCGTCTAAGAAAGCATCGTTTGCCTTGTCGGCAATACCCGACAGGCTGGTGTTTTCCATGCTGAGAATCTTGTCGTTTAAGAATGCTATCTCGTCCCTAGAGGCGCTTAATTCTGCCTGTAGTTCCTGGTTTTTACTGTCCACAGCTTGCAATTGTATAACAAGTGCGGCGTTGGCCTGCCGGTTTTGATAGACAAACACTGCCAGCACTGCACTAACAATAAGCGATATAACACTCAGAAATTTCATGTGACCTCCATGATCATGTCCCAGTCAATATTATGACGAAGCCGCCTAAACCAACGCTTAATCATCCCCTTGGATATGCTGTAAAAGCCGCAACTTCAGGGCGGAAGGGATAGATTTAATCGTTAAACTGCCCTCTTCGGCGTTATAGACAATGGCATCGCCCAAACAATCCGCGTTAAAACTAACACTCATTTGATCACTGCGGCCACTGAGACGTAAAAATTGACGCAATTTGCTGCGATCGGGTATCAAGGCCGCAGTTTTGGCCAGGTCGCGGCGCTGCTGAAAGGCGTTTACAAACTCGGCAAAGCTATGCTCATCCTCAACCGCCTTGGCCTCGACCAGCGCGCTCGATAACTCTTCAAACTCCACTGGCGCCCCCAGTTTATCCTGGCCCAGGCAAAACTCCACCACCTCGTGTCGGCACTGCTGTGCCTGTTGCTCCTCCATGGTATGGGTAAATTCAGCCACCGCCTCTAAAAAGGTTTCGGTCTCGGCTTTGCTGTCGCGAGGCTCGCCACTGCCAACAAAGGCCGCAAACACATCGGCCAGCTCTTTATCGCCCCGGGGCTTTAACAATGCGATATAGGATGGCGGGTCTATGTCGTCGGCACTGGCGCTCATGGCCTCGCTGATGTTTATACGGGCGCCGCCCAGCAGCTTGCTGATATCCAGGTACAGGCTATCTGCCAGTGCTAAATCACTGTCCAGGTATAAACCCTCTTTGTGGTCGAGCAAAAACAGATGGCAAAAATCGCCTTCGGCTAGAGATTCGATAAACACCAAAAGGTGGGCGTCCAAATCGGCACTGGTCCCGGCTAAGGTGGTCTCTAAGTGTTGCCAGAGTTTATCGCACAGGCCGCTAAACCCCAGCTTAGCTTCGATCAGCTCAGCCAGCCAAGGCTTGAGCGGGGCGTCCTCTTCGGCAAAACCGCCGTGGCTTTTGCCGGCCTTGCCCACAAAAGCCTGTTTAAGCTCGCGCAGCAGGTACTCGGCCCGCCCAGTGGGGGCGTGGATCGCCGCCGGTTTTTGCAGGCGCAGCTGGCCGGCTTGGGCGGCATGCTGCACATAGGCGGCGCTAAACTGGGAAACTGCCATATTTCTACCCGTCTTAAAGCTCATCAAAAGCCAACATTATAACCCACACTGGCGCTACAACTGACAACATCGTTATACTCGGGCTTTTAGATTTGCGGAGTTACCCATGGCTATTTCACGTCACCTGGCCCTACTGCTATTGGCACTGGCGCCGCTGGTTCAGGCCCAAGAGGAAGTTGAGCTAAGTGATTTAAGCTGGCTTGATCGAAGCCATTTAGAGCGCCAGGTCAACAGTATCGATGAGATCAGCAGTGGTGCGCTTGGCAGCCCCATCCGCGGCAGTCGCCAGGATTTAAAAACCCTGCAGCGTATTATCGATCGCGGCCTGGTTAAAAAAGACCAGGTTCAACTGCAGCAGGCCATGGGTGCAGTGCTGGGTAATATTTTAGTGCTGGAGCCAGCCTTAGAGTGGAAAATTTACGAGGATAAACTGGGCCGCAGTCGCGCGGTATGCGTCAAAGGCAGTAACGACTGTATATTCCCCATCACCATACTCTCGCGGCGAATGGAAGTGGGTCTACTGCCCCGGGTGGAGGCAGTTTACCAAAGGGCCCTGGAGATGATTGCTGATAAGCTACCCCAGAACCCCTATGACTTTAAACCCAAACACAGCGCCTCTGAATAGTAGCCATTAATCCTCGCCCATATCGGCGCCGCCGATGCTCGGAGCGTGGGCGATAATACGGTCAGCCAGGCGTGAGAATGGCAGGCTCTGCAGCCATACCGTGCCGCTGCCCTTAAGCTCGGCCAAAAATAAGCCCTCACCGCCGAAGAACATACTTTTTAGGCCGCTGGCCAGGCGGATGTCGTATTCAATATCTTTGGTAAAGCCGACAATACAGCCGGTATCTACTGTTAGGGTTTCGTTGTTCAGCTCTTTTCTAATCACGGTGCCACCGGCGTGAACAAAGGCCAAACCATCGCCGTTTAAGCGCTGTAGAATAAAGCCCTCGCCACCAAAAAAGCCTGCGCCCAAGCGTTTTTGAAAGGCAATACCGATACGGGTACCCCGTGCGGCGCACAAAAAGCTGTCTTTCTGGCACAAAATCTCACCGCCGAGCTCGGCCATATCCATGGCCACAATACTGCCTGGAAAAGGCGCGGCAAAGGCGGCCCGGGCTTTGCCGGTGCCAAAATTGGTAAAGTGGGTCATAAACACCGATTCGCCGGTGAGCTTGCGCTTGCCGGCGGCCCAGAGCTTGCCAAAGATGCCCTGCTCGGCATCGGAGCCGTCGCCCATCTTGGTTTCAAACTCGATACCCTGCTGGTAATAGTTCATGGCCCCAGCTTCGGCGACAATCGCCTCTTGGGGGTCTAGCTCGATCTCTACCACCTGCATGGATTGACCGATAATTTCGTAATCCACTAGATCGCACTGCTGACTCATAAGATGCCCTTAGTCTGTTCTCTTGGGGGGCTGTTCAAGTATTAACCCCTAAGACCACAGCATCTGATCAACAATTAAACTGGAAAGGTTAATAATTGCCCAGGTTTTGGCTTAGGCGTGCCCTGGCAGCCGCTAGTTGTTTGCGCTGGGTTACCGCCAAAAAATTGGGGTCATCGATACCCTGTTCCACCAGGCTTCGCTGCTCGCAGTGAATATAGCGCACGAAGTTATGATACTTGGCTTTATCTGTGCCATAAAGAATTTTAACCCACTGGTTCAGGCAGTAGATATAGTCATTACCCTGCAGGCGAAAACAGCGCGAGAATTGCCGGTCGATGCCCTCAAGATTTTTTTCACCCGGGGCTTCAAAGTCTGCGGGGGTAAAGAAAGTCTCCAGGTAGCGAAATGGCAGTAGCAACCATAAATAAACCCGGCGACCCAGTTGATAGACCAGCATAAAGGGCAGGCAAACCAGGTAAATCGCCAGTTGTAACACAAACCGCCAGGCGCTGTTTGACCAGTTGAGGGAAGTTGGCAGCAAATCTTGTTTGAGGGCAGCAAGGCCGAAGGCCGCTTGGATCAGAGCCTTGCGTTGAAGTTGTCGCCCGAGCTGATAACACCGGGCTTCTGCCGCTGTGAGCAGGGTTCCACCCTGGCCCACAGATTTAAGAGTCATACTTGTATCCACACTATTTCCAGCCATGAAAATAAAAACCAAGTCGCAAAAAACGACCAACTGGCGCAAAGTATGGCGCAGCTCTACTTAACCGATTCTGAACTGCTTACAAGTGCAAGTAAGTTTCTATCCCCCGCTCCAGTAATTTGCGTGACAAGACCTCATCTAGATTGGCCAAGTCTTCAATGCTAAGGCTGATATAGGGGCAGGATTCGCGCTCGTAATATTCCTGCCGGGCAAACTGGGCACTGAGCTCAGCCGGGGCCATATTCAAACCCCAGACCTCGATATAAAGCCGGCTATCGGGTAGATAAAACTGGCTGCGCTGGCGCCTATCACGGGGCAGCGGTCGGCCGCAGCTGTGGCCAAGGCCAGCCAGGTAGAGCCAATCCCCCACCATCTTAAGTGCCCGATAGCTATGGGGCTGGCCATCCAGGGCCATACACTCTGCCGGGGCGGCCAGCGCCTCTGCCTCCAGGCGGCTGCCCATGGCTAGGTCTGTCAACTCGGCGGCCATGGGCTGCAAGGTATCGAGCAGGCCTGGCTCCCACAGTGCGTATGTGCGGCCGCTGGGCTCGTGGGTATGAATGCTGCCCCCCACCGAGCGGCCAAACGCCGACAGCCGCCAACCGCGCACATCGCGCTCGATCAGCCCCTGCTCGGCCAACAGCGCATTAACCTGGCGCGCGCGGATATGATATTGTTTGGCAATGGCCGAGGCGCTGAGTAATTGCGGGCCTTGATCGGCAAAGATGGCGTGTTCAAGCACCTTGGCCGGCCATACGATATAATCGCCGTATTTTTTACTGTGGCGTATCTCTCCCCCCTCGAACTCGCCCTTGGCGGTCAGCTGCCAGCCGTCATCCTCATGCGCCAGCCAGCCGGCCTCCATCAGCTTTTGAGTCAGGGCCTTGAGTGGCATATCGAGCTTTTCGGCCAGGGCGGTGCGGGAGAAGAAGCCCGCCATGGTTTCGGTTTTATCGTCGGACACGGTCGCCTCAGTCTTGCATTGTGTTAAGCTGCCATTATACGCCCTAGCGCCAAAAGCCCAAGGCCGCCGAGGCTTGCCTATAAAGCCTGTCGGGGCCAGCCTAAAGAGACACTATGGATTATCACAAACAGCTGCAAAAATTTAATATTAGCCAAGCGGACATAGAGCGCTTGTGTAAAACCTTTAACGAGCGCGCCGCCAGCCTGGGCGAGAGTCGCCAGGCCGAGGTGTTGTACGAATCCGCCGCCATCGACCTGGCTCTGGGCGCTATTGAGCTGGAGCAGGAAACCCAGCAGGCAATGAAAGAAGGCCTCAGCGCCAAGCAATGGTTAACGCTGTTAACCGGCGTTAAGCTTTAAGTGCCCTACTCCTGCGGCAGCTCTCGATAGGCCTGTAGGGCCTTAGTAAAGCCAAACATTGAGTGAGTGGCGCTGTGTTCGTGCCCATCTAAGCTGGCAAAATTTAACTGCATCTTACGCCCGGCCTGCATCGCCTGCATTAAACTCTGGCTGAGCGGATAGGTCAGCATACAACCAATTTGGGTGCAGTATGAGTAGTGGTAACGCTGCTGAAAAATCTCTTTTTCATCGTAGCGAATAATCTTAACCACTACGCCCTTATCGATACGGGTCATCAATGGCACGGTAAAGGTAATTAACAATTGCTGTTCTTTCTGGTGTATGGAAACCGAGCTGACCACATGCTCCTGCTCATCCAGAATATACTGGTGCACAATGCAGTTACCCTGTGCGCAGTTGATCAACCAGTCTTGATACACTGCTTTATTTTCAGCCGCGGGCTCGCCAGTGTTATCCGCGGTCGCGGCCTTGGCTTGCGCCGCAACAATTGGCTTGTTAAAACCAGCTTGGCCAACAGCCAGGCTGGCACACAATAGCAAAGCCATTAAGGCCGATAATTTAATCATAAATTCCCCCCTTCCTTAATTATTATAATGCACTCAGTATGCCTGGGTTTAATGCTGATGACCACCGGGCCCATGGGCGTGGCCGTGGGCTATCTCTTCGGCTGTGGCCGCGCGCAGTTCAATAATTTCTATATCAAACTGAATTGGCTTGCCCGCTAATGGATGGTTGTTGTCAACATCAACATTTTTAAGGCCGAGCTTGATCACTGTGGCCTGCTTTGGCCCCTGTTCGGTATTAATATTGACGATGTCACCAATTTTGGGTTTGGTTTTGCCCTGGCCCAGCAAATGTTTAATCGGTACCCGCTGCTGGGCGTTTGGGCGGCGTTTGCCATAGGCACGCTCGGGGCTGAGTTGCTGGGAAAATATATCGCCGATCTGGCGCCCCAGCATCGCTTCTTCCAGCGCCGGCATAATATTTTGGTGGCCGTGTAGATAAAGGCTGGGCTCGCTGCCAAAAGAGGTTTCTAATTGTTTTGGCTCGCTGCCACTTTGATCCCACAAACGGTAGTGAAAAGCGACTACCGTATTTTTTTCGATTTTATTAC
>JAOXRV010000533.1 GCA_025800435.1 Cellvibrionaceae bacterium
AGAACAACACCCTGGTGTTGCGGCCACTGCCCGGCCTGCCGGTGATTCGCGATCTGGTGATCGATATGAGCCAGTTCTACGAGCAGTACAAAAAGATTACCCCTTATCTGCAGAACAACACCCCGGCGCCTGCGATCGAGCGTTTGCAGTCACCCGAAGAGCGAGCAAAACTGGACGGCCTGTACGAGTGTATTCTCTGTGCCTGCTGCTCCACCTCTTGCCCCTCGTTTTGGTGGAACCCAGATAAGTTTATCGGCCCAGCGGGCTTGTTGCAGGCCTACCGTTTCCTGGCGGATAGCCGCGACACCGCCACCGAAGAGCGTCTGACCAAATTGGACGACCCCTTCAGTGTATTCCGCTGCCACGGTATTCAAAACTGCGTATCGGTATGTCCGAAGGGTTTGAACCCAACCCGCGCTATCGGTCATATCCGCAATATGCTGATTAACGCTGCTACCTAGTTTACCTACTGTTGGCAAATAATCGTCCAAGATTATTCGCCAACACGCCCTGGCTTCGCGGCGCAGAATGCGATTCTGCTAGCGAAGCTGCGGGCGGGCAGTGCTCCTGCACTGTTAACCTACTGTCAGGAAATAATCATCCATGATTATTTCCTGACACGCACGTTACGGGGCGCTCTTAGGGGTACCTTCAGCTTAAAAGAAAGCCCTGTCGAACAGGGTTTTCTTTTAAATTGAAGCTGTTGTAAAAAAACAACGAGACGCCACTTTTCGACTACAAAAGTGGGTGTGAGGCATTTTTTGCTGGCAGGCTTCAGAATTCTGCACGATGTAGAGTTCTGGGGTGGGGCTTAGCTTCTGGGGGCTTGGGAGGCAGGGATGCCGGACGAGAGCTACAGGGACGTATTTACCGCGTCCCCCAGAAGCTAAGCCCCACCCCAGAGCTCGGCAAAAAACCAAACGGCTACGAAGCCAAGGGGCAACGAAGCTAAACAAAATAATGGCCACAAAGCCAAACAGTTCGACTAAGGCACAATAGGGTAAAACTCTAAAAGTGATCTAAACTATATGCCTTAGTAGTGCAGCATTAGCTGCCAATGAGTGGTAATAAGGAAGAAATAAGACGCCAATAGTGAGCGTCGGCAGGAAGCTATGCTGCTGTCCAAAATAAGAAGTAGATAAATGGACAAAGCCCACCCTAAAGGGTTAGCGCCCAGGCGCTAGTAAAATTACAGTGCGAAACCCAAAGCATTGGGTGCCATTGCCGATACAGAGTTAGTATTTGGCGACAGAGCACCCAAGTGCGCTGAACTTGCACCACTGACCGTGGTTGTTAGCGCCAACAGAGTTACAGAGCCGGGCAACGCCAGGCTTAGATAGCGGCACAAGCGCCGCACCGGGGCAGGTCCGGAGTAGTGACCGCAGCTTAAGGCCCACAAGGCCAGGCGGCTGCAATAAGCAATTAATAAGCAGGGGCAATCCGGCAAGGCCGGACTGCCTGCTTTTGGGTAACGTGCAATGGCGCGGGGGCAGCCCCGGGCCTGCGACGGCAAGTACTGAATGCTGATCGCCTTGAGAATACGCCCCAGCGTATTCCAACCAATCAACACAGTGAGCTTGCGGCCCGAGCAGGTGGCTAGGCCCCTTGTTAGTCCGGTTAAATCCGGTTTAAAGGTGGGCAATCAATGCAAGACAGCATCATGGAGCTACTGTGGAGCACCTCCCATATATCTGGGGGCAATGCTGCATACGTAGAAGAACTCTACGATACCTATTTACACGACCCCAACGGGGTGCCAGAAGAGTGGCGTAAATACTTCGACCAACTGCCGCGGGTAAACGGCGTTGTCACCCAGGATACCCCTCACTCTATCGTGCGCCAGCACTTTGAGCTGCTGGGCAAAAACCGCGCCCGGCCTCTGGCCGCCCCCGGTTCCGGCGGGGTCGATATAGAGCACGAAACCAAACAGATCAGCGTGGTACAGCTGATCAGCTCCTACCGTTTTCGCGGCCACCAAAAAGCCCAGCTCGACCCACTCGGCATAATGGAGCGCCAAGAGGTGCCGGATCTTGCCCTGGGCTACCACGGCCTGACCCCGGCCGACCTCGACACCGTATTCCAGACCGGCAACCTGTTTATCGGCAAAGACGAATGTCCGCTGCAAGAGATTGTCGACTGCCTGGAGCAGACCTACTGCGGCTCGGTTGGCCCCGAGATTATGCACATCACCAACTTTGCCGAGAAACAATGGCTGCAGCAGCGCCTCGAAAGCGTGCGCTCCAAGCCCACCTTTAGCAAACAGCTCAAGGTCGATATTCTTGAGCGCATGACCGCCGCCGAAGGCCTAGAGCGCCACCTGGACTCCAAATACCCGGGCACCAAACGCTTCGGTCTGGAGGGTGGCGAAGCGATGATCCCCATGCTCGACGGTATCATCAAGCGCAGCGGCGAATTCGGCGCCAAAGAGATTGTGTTGGGCATGGCCCACCGCGGCCGCTTAAACACACTGGTCAATGTACTGGGTAAAAACCCCGCCGACCTATTCGACGAATTTGAAGGCAAGCGCCTGCTGTCCGACAGCTCCGGCGATGTAAAGTACCACCAGGGCTTCTCCTCCAATGTGATGACCCCAGGCGGCGAAGTGCACCTGGCGATGGCCTTTAACCCCTCCCACCTGGAGATTGCCTCGCCGGTGGTTGAGGGCTCGGTGCGGGCTCGCCAAGACCGCCGCGACGACCCAGAGGGCAACACCGTAGTGCCGATTGTGGTGCACGGCGATGCGGCCTTTGCCGGCCAGGGCGTGGTAATGGAAACCTTCCAGATGTCCCAGACCCGGGCCTACCGCACCGGCGGTACCATCCATATCGTGCTTAACAACCAAGTCGGCTTTACTACCAATAAGCGCGAAGACTCCCGCTCTACCGAATACTGCACCGATGTGGCCAAGATGATCGAATGCCCGATCTTCCACGTTAATGGCGACGACCCCGAAGCGGTGGCCTTTGTCACCCAGCTGGCCGCCGACTACCGTCACGAGTTCCACAAAGATGTGGTGATTGACCTGGTCTGCTACCGCCGTCGCGGCCACAACGAAACCGACGAGCCCTCGGCCACCCAGCCGCTGATGTACCAGGCCATTCGCAAGCACAAAAGTGCGCGCACTATCTACGCCGAGCAACTGGTTGGCGAAGGGGTAATGAGCCAGGCCGAAACCGACGAGATGGCCAATGAGTACCGCGCCCGTCTCGACCGGGGCGAGCACGTGGCTCACGGCCTGGTGAGCGAGCCCGACGCCTCCATGTTTGTGGATTGGACCCCTTATATTGGCCACGGCTGGTTAACCGATGGCGATACCGGCTACGACCTTAAAGCGCTGCAGGACGTGGCCAACAAAATCTCCCATGTGCCCGATGGTGTTCAGGTTCAGCGCCAGGTAAGCAAAATTTACGATGACCGCGCAAAAATGGCCCAGGGCGCACTGTCGATCAACTGGGGCATGGGCGAAACCCTGGCCTACGCCACCTTGCTTGAGCAGGGCTTTCCGGTGCGCATTACCGGCCAGGACGTGGGACGCGGTACCTTCTCTCACCGCCATGCGGTGGTGCACAACCAGAAGGATGGCAGCACCTATGTGCCGCTGGAAAATCTCAGCGACGATCAACCGGTGTTCGAGTTGTTTGATTCCTTCTTGTCTGAAGAGGCGGTACTGGCGTTTGAGTACGGCTATGCCACCACCGCCCCCAAGGGCCTGGTGATCTGGGAGGCCCAGTTTGGCGATTTCGCCAACGGCGCCCAGGTGGTGATCGACCAGTTTATTACCTCGGGCGAGCAAAAATGGGGCCGCCTCTGTGGCCTCACCATGTTGCTGCCCCACGGCTACGAAGGCCAGGGCCCCGAGCACTCCTCGGCGCGTCTTGAACGCTACTTGCAGCTGTGTGCCCAGCACAATATTCAGGTTTGTATTCCCACCACCCCGGCCCAGGTTTTCCATATGTTGCGCCGCCAGGCCATTCGCCCTATGCGCCGGCCGCTGGTGGTGATGAGCCCCAAATGGATTCTGCGCCACAAGCTGGCCACCTCCAGCCTCGAACAGTTGGCCGATGGCCAGTTCCACAATGTGATTGGCGATGACCTGCAAGACAAGGCCAAGGTCAAGCGCGTGGTGCTGTGTTCGGGCAAGGTGTATTACCACTTGTTAGAGGCGCGCATCGAACGCCAGCAAGAAGACGTGGCGCTGGTTCGGCTAGAGCAGCTCTACCCATTCCCAGACGGCGAGCTGGAAGCGGAACTGGCCAGCTACCCGAATGTGGAAGAGGTAATCTGGTGCCAGGAAGAGCCCAAAAACCAGGGCGCCTGGTACAACAGCCAACACCATATGCGGCGTATTATCGACAAGGTTAACCCCAATTGGCCACTGAGCTTTGCTGGGCGTCCGGCCTCGGCCTCGCCGGCGGCGGGTTATATGTCACAACATGTGGAAGAGCAAAACAAATTTATTGATGAGGCCCTGACTCGCGCCGATTAGGCAGCGCGTCAGCGGTAAAGCACAAACAAATTTAGCGAGTACCGGGGCGAGGCCCCGGCTAAGAAGGAAATAAAAAGCAATGACTATTGAAATTAAAACTCCGACCTTTCCCGAGTCTGTGCAAGATGGCGAGGTAGCAACTTGGTATAAGCAACCCGGCGAGGCG
>JAOXRV010000364.1 GCA_025800435.1 Cellvibrionaceae bacterium
TGGTTAAGCTTAGCCTGCAGTTCCCGCCAGAGTGCCAATTGCAATTTAAAGCCGACACCACGGTACAGGGGGGCTTTCGCAGCCAGGGCGCCAGCCTCAGCTGCCCAGCCAATACTTTGCAACAGGGCCAGCTAAGTATCGACGGACTCGAATCCAGCCTGATTGATGTGTTGGTTAAAGTGCAGTTTTTAAACCAGCCCTCACTGCAATTTTTGCTCGGCCCCAAAGCGGACAGCTACCAGTTTGCCACGGGCGCCGAGCACGGGCGCTGGGCCTATGCCCAGTTGGGCTTTGAGCATATCCTGGAAGGTATCGACCACCTGTTATTTTTGCTGGCCCTATTGCTGTTAATCGATAAATTATGGCTGCTGATTAAAGTGATCACCAGCTTTACCCTGGCCCACAGTATCACCCTGGCCCTGGCCAGCTTGGGCCTGGTCAATGTACCCAGCGGCCCGGTGGAGGCGCTGATCGCCCTGTCGATAATGCTGATGGCGGCCGAGGCACTCGGCCGCGGCGGCCAGTTCCGGCGCCAGCCCTGGTTAATGACCGGCCTGTTTGGCTTATTGCACGGCCTGGGCTTTGCCGGTGCCCTCAGTGATATTGGCCTGCCGGCGGATGATATCCCGATGGCACTGCTGCTGTTTAACCTGGGTATTGAAGCCGGCCAACTGGTATTTATCGGGGCCTGTATTGGCCTTGCCCTGGCGGCCAATAAACTGTGGCAAAAGCTCGGCCAGGCAAATTTGGCTCAATCGCCCTACCCGATAAAAATATCGGCCTATGGGATTGGCGCCATTGCCGGCTTTTGGTTTATCGAGCGCAGTCTGGGAGTGGTGGCCTAGCAGCCTGCCAGTGTGCTGTCTGCAAAAGCAAAGTTACTGTCTGTAAAAGCAAAGCCATAGACCTAAACAAACATTAATCTGAGCTATCGACCTCTATCCACTGCTACCCAATAGACTTAGGACAAGATACACCATGCTAAGGCTAAGCCTGCTGACGCTGTTTTCTCTACTGTGCTGCCACGCCAACGCCAGTAAACAACCCAATATTGTGCTGATGCTGTCCGACAACCTGGGCTATGGGGATATCGGTGTTTATGGCGGCGGTGAGCTGCGCGGCGCCCCCACCCCCAACTTAGACCAGCTGGCCAATGAGGGCATGCGCTTTAGCAATTTTAATGTGGAAGCCGAGTGCACCCCCTCGCGCTCGGCGCTGATGACCGGGCGCCTGGCGATTCGCTCGGGCAACTCCCGTGCGATCCCCGTGCCCGGCCTGCCGGTGGGCCTGGCCCCCTATGAAATCTCGCTGGCGCAAATGCTCAAACAGGCGGGCTATAGCACCGCCATTTTTGGCAAATGGCATATCGGCTACGCCGCAGACCGCTTGCCCACCGCCCACGGTTTCGAGCAGTGGTGGGGCTTCCCCTTTAGTACCGATGTGTCCTGGTTTCCCGATGCGGTGGGTTTTGACCCGAGCCTGTTCCCCACCCCGCGTATGATGG
>JAOXRV010000615.1 GCA_025800435.1 Cellvibrionaceae bacterium
AAGGTCTGACCCCAAACCCAAAGGTCTGACCCCAAACCCAAAGGCCTGACCCCAGGTTATTTGGTGGCGGTGGTTACCATTTCGGCGGCGCGGAAGATGGCGCGGGCTTTGTTCATGGTTTCTTTCCATTCTAGCTCGGGCTTGGAGTCGGCGACGACGCCGGCGCCGGCTTGGACGTAGAGGGTTTGGTCTTTGATGACGGCGGTGCGGATGGCGATGGCGGTGTCCATATTACCGTTCCAGGAGAGGTAGCCAATGGCGCCGCCGTAAATGCCGCGCTTTTCGTTTTCCAGCTCGTCGATAATTTCCATGGCCCGAATTTTAGGCGCACCCGATAGGGTGCCGGCGGGCAGTGCGGCACGCAGCACATCCATTGCACCTAAGCCATCGCGCAGCTGGCCGGTGACGTTGGAGGTGATGTGCATAACGTGGGAGTAGCGCTCTACTACCATTTTATCGGTGAGTTTAACACTGCCCGTTTTGGAAACCCGGCCGGCGTCGTTGCGGCCCAGGTCGATCAGCATTAGGTGTTCGGCAATTTCTTTGGGGTCGTTTACTAAGTCTTGCTCTAGCGCCAGGTCTTCCTCGGGGCTGCGGCCGCGGCGGCGGGTGCCGGCAATGGGCCTGACGGTAACTTCGTTGTTTTCCAGGCGGGCTAAAATTTCTGGGCTGGCGCCCACCACCTGGTGGTCACCTAAGTCGAGAAAGTACATATAGGGCGAGGGGTTCAGGTTGCGCAGCGCGCGGTAGAGGTTTAGCGGTTCGGCGCTAAAGGGCAGCGATAGTCGCTGGGAGATAACCACTTGCATGGTATCACCACTGAGCACGTATTCTTTGATTTGATCTACTGCCTGCTTGAAATTTTGCTCGCCAAAGCTGGAGCTAAAGTCACCTTCTGTTTCGCCACTGGCGTTGAGCGAAAGTGGCTGTGTGTGCGGTGTAAATTGTTCTAGCTCGGCGGCCAATACATCCAGCCTGGCCTCTGCATCGGCCAGCGCTTGGCGGTTTTGCTCGGTCGCATTGGCCTGTTCTGGCGGGGCGATGGGCACGTGCACAATTAAAATAATTTTGCCCGAAAGGTTATCGAACACCAGCACCTCTTCGGACACCATTAATAAAATATCGGGCGTGCCAATCACATCTTGATTACAGCTGGCCTTTAGCTTGGGTTCCACATAGCGCACCGTATCGTAGGCAAAATAACCCACCAGCCCCCCGGTAAAAATGGGCAAGCCTTCAACATCGGGGCAGCGGTAGCGGGCTTTAAAGGCTTCGACAAATGCCAATGGGTCTTCTAGTTGCTGCTGTTCGATCAGTTGGCCTTGTTGGTGTACCTGCACCGTATCACCCCGGGCGCTGAGCACGGTGCCAGCCGGCAGGCCCAAGATAGAGTAACGACCCCACTTTTCGCCCCCTTGCACCGATTCGAATAGATAGCTGTAAGGGCCCTTGGCCAGCTTTAAGTAGCTGGAGAGGGGAGTATCCAGATCGGCCAGTAACTCGCGTGTTACCGGTACGCGGTTATAACCCTGCTGGGCCAACTGTTCTATGGTGTTGATATCCATGGTATTGCCTTGTTAGTGCTGGTTTAGCCGCTCTGTTCACTGAGCTGGGTTTGCAGGCGCAGATGTCTTGCAGCTAAATAATTAATGTGTAAGTAATTTTTTAGGGGCGCAGAGCCAAATACTTGCTCTGCCAAAGAACAGGCTAGGGGCGCCATCGCCAACAGGCGGAGAGTGGAAGCAGGAATGTAAACACGTGGTATCCGGTTTTGGCCTTTTAGGACAATTTGGCTGCACAGCTTGCAGCGCGAAGCAGTGTAACCAAAACCTTAGATTAGGGCAACACAGTGCTTAAATAGTGGCTTATTTTGCAGGGCAGGTTTTATCGGAAGGTGCCCACCCCTTTGTGCTTGAAGGGGCGGGAATTTTAGTATTGAGCAATAATACTGTTGGTGCTATCTCATTAAATTTCGCTTAGTGCACCCGCCGTTCAACAATTTCAATATTGACCCGGCGGCCTAACTTTGCCTGTTCAGCGTTAATCAGTTCTAGCTTTTTCTTGCGTCCCCAGGCTTTAATGCGGCGCTCTGACTTCCTGGCCTCGTCCTCGGAGTTATGGCAACTGCTGTAAACCAGCTTAACCGGTAAGCGTTTATAAGTGTAACAGCGGCTGTCTTCAGCTTGGTTAATTTGCTCTAGCCTCGCGTTTAGATCATGGGTGTGGTTGGTATAAAAGCTACCATCGGCACACTCTAAGATATATACATAATATGACATAAAGCCTCCTAATCTATGTCTATTAATAATTGCCGAGTGAAATATCTCAGCGCATTGTGCTTTTGATTGCTCTACGTCCTTGCTTGCGTTGCTAGGTATATCAAAAAGGGCTTTGCAAGCGAACAAAAAACGCTCACGCTTTAGAAAAAACCGAAAAACGAATTAGGCACTAATTAGGGCGCTAGACTAGAAGGCTTATTAAGCGGCGAGAAAAGATTAAGATCTGTCACTATGTGGGTGTGCATCAAAGCGCGGGAAAAGATTTTTTGTTTATTTGAAACTGTATTAAATAATAATACCCAAAACAAAAACGCCGACCCCACTTGGAACCGGCGTACTAGGGCACCTTTGAAAAACCGAATATTAATTTAGTAAACCCAAGCTTTGGAAAAACTCGCGCAGGGCTTTTTCTTCACCCTCTTCCCAAGCTTTTAGTGCGGCGGTACCAATAATGCCCATATCGGCGTGTTTGGCTAAAAAGGCTAAATCTTCTTTAGCGGCCACGCCAAAACCAACGCCGATGGGCAGCGGTGAAATTTTGCGGCACTTATCTAAAAACTCGCCCACCTCTGCATCCATTGCGGTTTTGCTCCCGGTTACGCCGCGACGGGCCACCACGTAAACAAAACCTTCCGCGGCTTCGGCAATTTTTTGCAGACGCGCATCGGTATTGGTTGGGGTCATTAATACAATAGGGGCTATAGCCTGGGTTTTTGCATAGCTGTGCAGCTCGCCGGCCTCTTCTAAAGGTAGGTCGGGCACAATAAAACCGCAGCCGCCGGCGGCCTTTAAGCGGTCAATAAAAGCCTGGGCACCCATTTTAAAAATCGTGTTGTAATAGCCCATCATCAGCACTTTAAAATCAAAAAGCTGGCTAACCTTGGCCATAAAGTCAAAGCACTGCTCTACCGTTACCCCGTTATCAACCGCTATTTGATTGGCTTTTACAAATAGCGGGCCATCGGCCGAGGGCTCGGAGAACGGGAATTGCAGCTCCACAAAATCCACTCCGGCCTCATTCATTATTTCCAGCTCTTTGAGGTTGGCCTCAAACGAGGGGTAACCGCAAACCACATGGGTCATTAGCAGCAGGTCTTTATTGCGCTGGCGGTCTTCGATGTATTGCTTAAGCGCCATATTGATCTGCCTTTTCTTTAATAAATTGTTTCCAGTGGTCATCGTCGAGCGCATCGGCCACGGTAAAAATATCTTTATCGCCACGGCCAGACTGGTTGATAAGAATCACTTCGTCTTTGCTCATGTTCGGCGCTTCGGTGATAGCGCGGGCGAAAGCATGGGAACTTTCCAGCGCCGGGATCAAGCCTTCGCTGCGCATGCACAGCTTTAGCGCCTCGGTTACTTCGGCATCGGTTACGGCCTCAAAGCGCACTCGGTTTTGCTCCCACAGATAAACCAAGGCTGGGTTGACGCCGATATAATCTAAACCGGCGGCGACGGATTTAGTGTGCAACATATTGCCGTCTTGGTTTTGCAAAAAGTAGGTTTTAAAGCCTTGGGCCACACCGACCGAGGCATCTTTATAAGCCAGGCGCGAGGCGTGGTTGCCTTCGCCGGGGCCTAAGCCGCCCGCCTCACAACCGACCAGCTCTACTTGATTATCGTCCAGAAAACCCTGAAATAGGCCCATGGCATTGGAGCCACCACCCACACAGGCGTAGATTTTATCCGGCAGTTTACCCGCGGCGCTTAAGATTTGGCCCCGGGCCTCGCGGCCAATAATAGATTGGAAGAAGCTAACCATCTCTGGGAAGGGATGGGGGCCGGCGGCGGTACCCAGCACATAGTGGGTATCGTGCATATTGGTTACCCAATCGCGCAGGCACTCGTTAATGGCGTCTTTTAGGGTTTGCTGGCCGTCTTTAACCGCGATCACCTCGGCACCCAGGTTTTCCATCCAGAATACATTGGGGCGCTGGCGGGCGACATCGACCGCGCCCATGTAAATTTTGCAATCGAAACCAAAGCGGGCGGCCATGGTGGCGGTGGCAAAGCCGTGCTGGCCGGCGCCGGTTTCGGCAATGACCCGCTTTTTACCCAGGCGCTTACACAGCAGGCCCTGGCCCATCACATTGTTAATTTTGTGGGAGCCGGTGTGGTTTAGATCTTCGCGCTTGACGTAGATTTGGGCACCGCCGAGCTGGGCCGAAAGGTTGGCCAGGTGGCTGACCGGGGTTGGGCGGCCAGAGTAGCTTTGCATAAGCTGCTCAAACTCTTGCCAAAAGCTGGGGTCGTGCTTTATCTCGGCAAAGGCTGCCTTGAGCTCTTCAACGGTAGTGGTCAGAATTTCTGGCAAAAAGCTGCCACCGTAATCACCGTAGTAGCCTTCGCGACCCGGTTTAAAATCGAATAAATCCATAGTTTTGCTATCGCTGTTGTCTTAGCTGGGCCTGTGGTTCACATTGCACGGCCCAGTTGGCGGGATTGTTGCGGGCGACCATTATGGTTTTTTGCTGCGGCCGATTCAAGCACTGCTTGAAATTTAACCAGATCGACCACTGGATTAATCACAGATTAAATCCGCACTGATCGCCATGGCCATCAGCAGCATTAACAGCGCCGTTTGGCCCAGCTGGGCATTGAGCGCCTGACCGCGCAAGCGGAAGATATTCACCATTAACCACAGCAGCAGCGGTATAAGCACCCAACT
>JAOXRV010000622.1 GCA_025800435.1 Cellvibrionaceae bacterium
CGCTCACTGGCGCTGTTTTTCCAAAACCGCATCTCGGTGGTGTTCGGGGTAGATATTCACCCGGCCGCCCAGGTTGGCCAGGGCATAATGCTCGACCACGCCACCGGCATTGTGATCGGCGAGACCGCGGTGATTGAAGACAATGTATCCATTATGCAGGCCGTTACCCTAGGCGGCACCGGCAAAGAGAGTGGCGACCGCCACCCCAAAGTGCGCGCCGGGGTGTTGATCAGCGCCGGGGCCAAGGTTATCGGCAATATCGAGGTTGGCGAGGGCGCCAAGATTGGTGCCGGCAGTGTGGTACTCAAAGATGTCGCCCCCCACACCACCGTTGCCGGGGTGCCCGCCGTAGCGATAGGCTGCCCGGATACTCAACAGCCAGCGCTGAACATGGACCACAGTCTTAACTGCGATTAGTGTTTGGGCTGTGTTTCGGCATGTAAGCATCAGACACACTTATAAAAACAGGAAAGATCGACACACAACTTACTCCTCCAGAATTTTTATTTGCTCTATGGAATGTTGTAAAGAGGGGATACCCGGGTGCATTCTTAGGGTGTTTTCTAGATACTTTAGCGCTGCCCTTCTATCAACATTCACATGCCTGCCACTGAGATAATAATCTGTTATATATAAGGTA
>JAOXRV010000626.1 GCA_025800435.1 Cellvibrionaceae bacterium
AACCTTAGTGCTTTTTAAAATAACCAATAATTTCATGAAGTTACGTGTTTTATCCATGCGCCAATAAGGCCTTGCAAAAAAACTGCTAAGGCCAGCGACAAAGAGTTCTTGGGTAGCTGTGAACAAGTGAATTGACATGCAGCAAGATATTTAGAAAATTAGTGGTTACAATCTTTGCCTAATCCATAACGCTTATCAAGGTACTAAAGCGGATGCATTCGGATGAATAGCGCACAAACAGGGGCTGCCAAACACGTACCCATTATCGGTATTGGCGCCTCCGCCGGTGGTTTGGAGGCTGCCTCCCAATTGCTTTCCCACTTGAGCCCCGAGCTGCACCACGCACTGGTGGTGCTGCAGCATATCGCCCCGGATTACAAAAGCATGATGGCCGAGCTGCTGGGCCGGGAAACCCGCTTGCAGGTTGTGGAATTGCACCATAACACCAGCCCTGAGCCCGGGGTTGTGTATGTGGTACCGCCCAATAACAATGCCTTTGTCGAAGCTGGCAAGCTAAAGCTTGAAGCGGCCGCCAACACGGTATCGCCCAAGCCCTCGATAGATCGGTTTTTTACCAGCCTGGCCAATGAACAGGGCGAAGAGGCCATCGGCGTGGTGTTATCGGGCACCGGCAGCGATGGCAGCGTTGGGCTTAAGGCGATCCAAGTTGGCGGCGGCCTAACCATCGCCCAGGCCCCCAACTCGGCCAAGTATTCGGGTATGCCCTTTGCGGCCATCAGCAGCAACTGTGCCAATATGATCCTAGAGCCACAGGATATCGCCAATAAACTGCAAGCGCTAAGCAGCAGTGGCGGCGACGCCAGCCTGCCAGTGCCCAAATCCACCCTGGAACAGCTGCTGCAGCGCTTAAAGGAGCACTCGGGGGTAAACTTTTTTGGCTATAAAACCGGCACCCTCAGCCGCCGTATCCGCCGCCGCATGGTGGCCACCAGCTGCCGCGCAATGGAAGACTACCTAGAGCTGTGTACACAGCGGCCAGAAGAACTCAAAGTACTGGAAAAAGAAATTCTGATCTCGGTAACAGACTTTTTCCGCGACCGCGAAGCCTTTGCGGCACTTAGGGCCAGGGTGGCAGACATCCTGGCAGCGGCCAAGCCAAACGGCGAGCTGCGGCTTTGGGTGGCCGGCTGCGCCACCGGCGAAGAGGCCTATACCCTGGCGATTTTAGTGAGCGAAGAAAAGCGCAGCCAGGGACGCGACAACCCGGTGCAAATCTTTGCCACCGATATCGACGAAGATGCTCTCAACCAAGCCCGCCAGGGGCTCTACCCCAAGGCCAGTTTAAGTGGCTTGAGCAAAACCCTATTAAAACACTATTTTATTAAGCGCAATGATAAACGCTACGAGGTCAGCAAGTCCCTGCGGGATATGCTGGTATTTGCCAACCACAACCTGGTTAGCGACCCACCGTTTTTGCGCCTAGATCTGGTCTCCTGCCGCAATGTGTTAATCTACCTCGATAAACCGCTACAGGGCGAGGCCTTGCGGCGCTTCCATTTTTCGCTTAAGCCCAATGGCACCCTGTTTCTGGGCCGCTCTGAGAGCGTGGGCCAATCAGAAAGCCTGTTTAGCACGGTCAATCGACGCGAGCGTATTTTCAGTAAACAGGACACTGCCGAATCCCAAAGCGCACCCAGCAACGGCGCCCGCCTCGCCCCCCTGCCCCGTCACCGCAGCGACCCACCCCAGCTGATTTTAAGCGGCCTGACCAGCCAGCTGAATATTACCCTGGCACTGTGCGCCGAAGATGGTAAGGTGATTAAAACCGCCGGTGATACCAGCCGTTTTTTCCGCCTGCCTTCGTCCTCTTCGGAAATACTGCTAAGCAATATTATCATCCCCCAGCTGAAGGCACAGATGCTGACCCAGCTGCACAGCCTGCGCAAAACCCGGCGCCCCCAGCAAAGCCAGGGGCTGAGTATCTTCGGCCGCCGCTGGCGCATGAGCAGCAGCTATATCGACGAGCACAATAGCAACCGAATCCTGCTTAGCATCAGCGAATTGGGCCCCGGCGAAGCCCAGGCTTCAGTGTCGGCACCTACGGCAGGCGAAGATATCAAAGATGAGCTGCAAGTAACCCGCGAGCAATTACAATCGGTGATCGAGCAATTGACCACCGCCAATGAAGAAATGCAGATGCTCAACGAGGAAGCCCAGGCATCCAACGAGGAGTTACAGGCCACCAATGAAGAAATGGAAGCCTCCAACGAGGAGCTGCAAGCGACCAGCCAAGAACTGGTTACCCTCAACGAAGAGCTGAGTGTAAAATCTTCGGAGCTTAGCCTGCTCAACCAAGAGTACGCCCACCTCTACGACTCCTTCGACTTCCCGGTTATGGTATTCGACCACGACCAACGGCTGCTGCGTTTTAATGCACCGGCCAGTATGCAGTTTCAACTGCGCGTCAACCTCAGCAACTTGCACCTGAGCGAGCTGCGCCTGCCCGCCTACCTCGACGACCTAGACGGTTATTTAGAGCAAGTTGAAACCCAGGGCACACGCTCGGAGTTTTTAGTTGAACACGATCACACCGCTTATCAATTAATGATCAGCCCCGGTTTTGACGAGGGCGGTAAGTCGACCTTTACCGTGGTCAGCCTGGTGGATATCAGCAAAATGCGCGAGGCCGAACGTGAACTGAATGAGTCTAAAAACCGCCTCAAGACCATCATGGACAACACCACCATGTTGATCTCAATGAAGGATTTGCTCGGCAATTACCTCTACGCCAACGAGGCATTTATCGACGCCTTCGGTTTAGATCCAGACAACTATGAAGGCAAAAGCGATTTTGAGTTATTCCCCGAGAACTGCGCCCGCAGTAACTGGGCCAATGATTTAGAGGCGATTCGAAACCAGCAAGTGGTGGAATCGGAAACTCAGTTTATCCGCGACGGCAAGGTGTATATCTATCGCCATGTGCACCAGGTACTCAAGGATTACAAGGGCAAGCCCAACCTGATTATCAGCGAAGCTGAAGACATTACCAGCCGCAAGCAGGCCGAGGAAAAACTCACCATTGCCGCGCGGGTGTTTCAACAGGCCGGCGAGGCGATTGTGGTCACCGACCGCAATGGCCGTATCCAATCTATCAATGAAGCGTTTAGCAAATTAAGCGGCTATAGCGAACAAGAGGCCAACGGCGAAGAGATAGGTAAGCTGCTAAACTCCCGCCGCCACAGCGACGATTTTTTTGCCGACATGTGGCACCACCTGATCGAGCGCGGCCACTGGCAGGGAGAAGTCTGGAACCGGCGCAAAAATGGCGATGTTGTCTCCGAGTGGTTAACCATCAACAGTATCAGCAATGCCGACAATGAAACCGAGTGCTATATCTCGGTGTTTTCCGACATTACGAGTCTCAAGGAATCCCAGCGCAAGGTTGAGTTTTTAGCCACCCACGATGCCTTGAGCGGCCTGCCCAACCGCAACCTGTTTATGGACCGGCTCGACAATGCCCTAACCCGCTGTCGCCGCAACCGCAGTTCGCTGGCGGTTATGTTTATTGATTTGGATGGTTTTAAAACCATTAACGACACACTCGGGCACGATATTGGCGACCAGCTGCTGATTCAGGTGGCGCGCAAACTGCAAACCCTGGTGCGCGATATCGATACCGTCTCCCGCCTCGGTGGCGACGAGTTCACCATCGCTCTGAGCGAGTGCAACCCTGAAGAAGTACAGCTGATCGCAAACCGCATTCTCGATGAACTGAGCCACCCGGTCGAAATTGAAGAGCGAAAAATTTTTGCCTCGGCCAGTATTGGCATTGCCCTCTACCCCGAAGACGGTAGCGACTCCAGCGGTTTGTTAAAAGCTGCCGACACCGCCATGTACAAATCCAAGGAACTGGGTCGCAACCAATACCAGTTTTTTCACCCGAATATGCGCGAGCGCCTGCTCAAACAGTCGGCGATGGATAACTCGATCAAAAAGGCCATCCGCCTAAAGCAGTTTCGCTTGGTGTTTCAACCCAAGTTCTCCACTGCTGCGCCGGCTACTATGATCGGCGCCGAGGCACTGCTGCGCTGGAACCAGCCCGAATTGGGCGAGATACCGCCGGCCGAGTTTATTCCGGTGGCCGAGCGCAACGGCAGCATTATCGAACTGAGTAATTTAATTATCGCGCTGCTGATTGAACAGCTGGCGCGCTTGCGCAGCACCGGCCTGGTGCTGCCGGAAATAGCCTTTAACGTCTCCGCCCGCAGCTTTCAACAAGAGGCCTTTGTCAGCTCGCTGAGCAAAACCATGCAGACCTATATGCTGCCGCCAGAGCAACTGAAAATTGAAATTACCGAGGGTGCGGTAATGGAAAACAATCCTACCGCCATCGATAATTTAGAGGCTCTGCGCGAACTCGGCATGGGCATTGCCATCGACGACTTTGGCACCGGCTACTCATCCCTAAGCTATCTTAAGCAACTGCCCATCGACGAGTTAAAAATTGATAAAAGCTTTGTCGATGGTGTCGGCCAGGATGACAACGACGAAGCCATCTCCAAGGCGATTTTATCCATGGCCGCCGCCCTCGACCTGGACGTGGTGGCCGAGGGGGTTGAAACCCAGGCCCAGCTCACCTGGCTGCAAAACAATGGCTGCCCTATGGTGCAGGGCTATTTATTGTCGCCGCCGCTGGAGCTTGAAGAATTTGCCGAGCGGGTGTTACAACAACAAATGGTCTCTGCCAAGGACGATACGAACATGGGCGATACCAATACGGAAAGTACCAATGACTGACAAGCTAATCGACGAGTGCGAAAACGAACAGCTGCATTTATCCGGCCAGATTCAAGCGGCCGGGGCTTTACTGGTGGCGGATGGCGATTTTCGTATCAGTCACTTCTCGGCTAATCTCGGTGGCTACCTGGCCCTGGACGAGGTACCGATGCCCGGACAGGCATTGCCCGAGGCCCTGGCCCTGCTAGTCAAAAACCACCTGCCCGAACAGGGTCAACAGCGCTATTTGCAATACACCGGCAAAGACCGGCAACTGGATCTGACCCTGTCCCGCCAGGGGGAGCAGCTGTGTCTGGGCTTTAGCCATATTAAGCCACAACTGGTCCTACCGCCGGCCCCTTCGATGCCGGCCACCATCAGCAACCAAGAGGATTTGGACCACTGCCGCGAGCAGCTGCTGGACTGGATTGCCCAGGCCACTGGCCACCAGCGCTGTATGTACTATCAGTTTTTAGAAGACGGCGACGGCCAGGTGCTGAGCGAAGTTCGCAACGCCGAGGCCGAGGGCAGCTACCTGGGGCTGCGCTACCCGGCCAGCGATATTCCCCAAATTGCCCGGCAGCTCTACCTGCACAGCCCCTGGCGGCAAATACCCGATGCCCGGGCCGAGGCCATCCCCATCCATGGCGATGGCAGCCCAGTCGATCTAAGCCACACCGACCTGCGCAGTGTTTCGCCCATGCACTTGATCTATATGGCCAATATGGGTGTGGCCGCTTCGCTGTCTTTCCCGATTGTGCGCTCGGGTAAACTCGATGCCCTAATCTCCTGCCATTCCAATAAGCCCCACTATTTAGACAATGGCAGCCTTCAGGCCATGGCCACCGCCATAGCGCAGTACACCACTGTGCTTAAAGACTTTGATATTCGCCAGCGCCTGAAGGTGGTGGATGAATTTAACTACAAGGCCGAGCAACTGGGCGCTCTGTTGCGCCGACAGCACGGCTTAGAGCAGCAGTGGAACACCTTGGCCCAGGAGCTACTGAGCTATTTTGACGCCGACGGGGTGGTGTTGTGCCGCAGCCAGGACACCCTGGTGTGTGGCAGTGTGCCTGAGCTGGCGGTGGTAGAAGCCATCGACGCCCTGCTGCGCCAAGACCCGGAACAATTGGCGTTTTACAGCGATAATCTGGCCGGCCAGGCCGATGATTTTCCACTGTCGATTATCGCCGGGGCGGCAGCGCTAAAATTTAAGCCCCACCAGCACTCCAAACAGAGCCACAGCCTTATGCTGCTGCGCGAACAAACTATCTACGATGTAAGCTGGGGTGGCAACCCCAATAAACCGATCGAGCACCACGACGGTACCTACGGCA
>JAOXRV010000638.1 GCA_025800435.1 Cellvibrionaceae bacterium
CCAGGCGAGAAGTTTCCCTTTTTCTGGTTCGGTAACGTAGTAGTGTCTTGACATGGATAGGCTACCCTTTACTGTCATCTTTTAGTTGCTTAATGGTTTTGTTGGCGTTGATTATTTTGCTTAAACCGGTTCTGGCGCTAATTATGCGGCGCATATTGCTGTCTTCTGCGTTGGTGCTGAGTGCCCATCGGTCAAATACCTGGTGGGCGCTGCGCCAAAGCAGCCGATGCCATTGCTCGGCTATATCGGCGGGCATTGTCCGACTTGATTCAGTCTGTCTCGCTAAGTCAGAAACAAGTCGGTAGAAGTCGGCCTCAGTGGCTTGCCAAAAATCGGTGCTAATCATAGAAAAGTCGCCCTTGACATCTTTGGGTCGACTGAACCAGGCTTTTTTTACCTGGCTGCGTAATGTCGATATGGACTCCCTGGCAGCCTTTACGAGTGTCTGTGCTTGGTTTACAAAATCTTCGCGTTTATCATTCGACAGATAAATCACTGGCATACTGTGTTCATACCAACATCGTGCCTTCATCTTGTCCATGTCATAGCCAAAGCACCAGAGCCTGGCAAAGTCATCAATCTGTTCGCCGCGTTCGTGCATTAGCTCTACTTTGCTGTTTTGATAAGCCTTGACAACCAGTGCGGCATGATCACCATTTTCATTATCTAGCCAGTTCAAGCCTAACCAGTGATGGTAGCCTAAGCCGCCTTGCTGTCCTTTCAAGCTCAGTGGTGGGTTTTTATTTTTTGGGTCAATACAATACGGAGTTAGTGGGTGTATCCATGGCCCGTCGTAATTAACGCCGTAATTCTTGGTATAAAAAGTGGTAATTAAATGCTGAGAGTCTGTGCCGCACAACTCGCAACAGCCTGGGCTGGTGTTGTCGGTATCCAGTCGGATTCGTCTGGGTGCGCCCCAAAACATCTGCAGGGGATGAGCATCTTCGGGTGTGGTTGTGCAGCCTGTTTTGTCTGATCGACGGCAGGGCGCTAGCCAAGGGAATACATCGGCCGCTGCAGCCTCTATGCCGGGCTCAAATTCTTCTTGGCTTAGGACATTAAGCCACAACTTTTGCCACAGCGATGCATTTTCTTGCTGCGGGATCAACAGGGTGGTCAGCGGCCCGCCGCCCCTGAGGCCAACTCGATGGCCTTGCCCGCCGGCCGGCGCATTGGCCTGGAATGTATAAAGTGCTGATGCTGCGCAAGACTCACAAATTTTGTCTGTGCCGCCGCGTTTAATAAAAAGATCCCGGTTGTCCTTTAAGGTATTGCCTGCCGGTGCATCAATGAGTAGAGCTGATATTGGCTTGGCTTCGGCAGATTCTAGGTCGAAATCTTGCAAAAAGGCCGGGCCTTGGGGGTTGTCTAGCGCAAATGCATCGGCAATTTTGGCGAACGCTGTCTTCAGTGTTTCGGGGCTTGGTGGCTGCTGGTACCGCTCTATCCACTCATCTTCGGTCTCAGGGGGGTAAGTAGTCTGCAATAAGCCAATTAGCAGTTGATAGTTGCCGCCGTGAAAATCTGGCCTGCAGCTGAGCAGTTCTTGGGCGGGGTTGTCTGCCTCGCTAATTTGAAAAGGCGCAATACAGTCTTGTCGGCCATCTTTGCGCTTTATCTTGAGCCATTTGTCCATCAATAGGTTCATATTTACTGTTCCTTTTTACGCCAGCCGGTGCTGGGGCTGTAGAATTTGCTCAGTTCATCCGTCAATGGCCATACTTCCACCCACTTTAGGGCGGCGTTCTCTTGCTTGGCTTGTTCAATTAGGGTTTGCAAATCTGCCGGTATAAGTCGAGCTGATTGCTCCCATAATCGTGTTGGTATTTTTACTGTGCTTTGGCTCCAGCTGTACTGAGTTTCGTTGGCATAGGGTATTAGCTTGCCT
>JAOXRV010000640.1 GCA_025800435.1 Cellvibrionaceae bacterium
GGACACTTTCTTCTGATAAATTTCAAACTCTGCCGGTGGCATTCCTCCATTCGCTGAATGCAGGCGTTCGAGGTTGTAATACCTCATGTATGCCGCCACATCCTCCTTCATGAACTCACGTGTTGGCTGATGCACTTTAAACAACCAGTCGTGTTTCAGGCTCCCAAAAAACCTTTCGACTACAGCATTGTCCCAGCAGGCTCCAACGTCCCCCATACTGGCTCGTATACCATAGCCTTCCTGAAGTTCACGAAAGACTTTGCTCGTGTACTGCGACCCTCGATCACTATGGAACACCACGCCTTTCGGTGACTGCCGTAAGTTGTAGGCCTTGATCAATGCTTTGCACACCAAGTCACTGGTCATGCGTCTGTCAATATGCCATCCCACGATCCGCCTAGAGAATAAACCCATGACAATCGCCAAATACATCCAGCCTTCGCCGGTTTTCAGGTAAGTCACATCACCAGCCCAAACTTGATTCGGCCCAACAGGGTTGAAGTTCTGATTCAGTAGATTGTCAGCCACTGCATCACTGTGTTTACGCTTGGTAGTAACCTTGTAGGCCACTCGTTGCTTAACAACTAAACCAAGCTTCCATGAGCTTACGAACCCTATAGCGGCCTATTCTGTAGCCCTCTTTATGTAGCTTTTTCATCAGCTCTCGACTACCCAGGCTGTCTCGGCTATCCTTAAAAAGCTGCTTCATTTTTCGGTACAAACCCAGCGTTTCAGGGCTAATTAGCTTTGCCGGCCTGCTTTTCCACGCGTAATAGGCTGATTTGCTCACCTGCATCACTCGACAAAGCACCACCACTGGAAAATTTCTCGCCTCCTTCTTGATGAAATTGAATTTTACTTCATTTCCTTCGCAAAGAAGGCGCTTGTAGATTCAACCTGTCAAGGCCTGATTGTGCCAGTGTAAATATTAAATATATTGAGCCCCGATATACTTACTGTTACCATCTCGAAACGCGAAACAAGGGCACCACTGAATTATCCAGATGTGCCCTGCAGGCTACTTGACAAACATGTTTATCAATGCATCCCATGTCCGCTGCTTACCACTGTGACCATACCGGGAGAATCTGTGTATATACCCAAGCCATTCAAGGTGCCTGATGATGAGCAGGTATTTTCTTTCATCGAAAATAACGCCTTTGGCAGTTTGATTTCCAGTAGTAGTGGGCGTTTGTGTTCCTCGCAGATTCCTTTCCTTCTTTCCGCTGATAAAAGTTTATTGCTTGGACATCTGGGGAAGCACAACCCACAGCACCAGGATCTGGATGGAGAGGAGGTGCTCGTCGTTTTACAGGGTGCCCATGGGTATATTTCTCCCTCGTGGTATAGCAAACCTGGGGTGCCAACCTGGAATTTTGAGACTGTGCATGTCTATGGTAAGGCGACCACGTTCAACTGTCCAGAGCGCTTGAAAGTTGTGGTGGATTCCCTGACGGACAAATACGAGTCGCAATTCAGTGAACCATGGCAAGCGAACTATTCCCCGTCGATGTTGTCAGCAATTGTCGGCTTTGAAATCGAGATAAGCGATATCCAATGCCAGTTCAAGCTCAGCCAGAACCGTGATGCCCAGGACAGAAGACAAGTGGTGGAAAAATTGCGCGAGCAGGGTGAAGATGCATTGGCGAATGCTATGGAAAGGTCGGCAAGCTAATAGCCAAGCCAAAGCAGGGCTCCGTCGATACTTCCCCCATTCAAGAACCCCCAGTGTTAACCCCTATGTAGGGGTTAACACTGGGAGCAATGCAGAGGTCATGCCAGGCATATCGCCAGCCTCGACCCGCGCAGGAGCTAATCGACCTCGGTGAAGGAGATTCTTGAAATTACCTCAGGCTCAACCAGCACCTCAATTCCATAAGCTCATTAAATCTCTTCATTTCAGCCTTATAGCGCTCTCTTAAATATTCTAGCTCCTGGTTAAACTCTTCACTCTCTCCGATCACGGCGGGGTCGTGTGTCTCCAGGAGCGTTCCTTTACTAATCAAGTCGTAGTAATAAGGAAAAACTTTGTGCTCTAAATTGTATTGATCGTTTATGTGGTGGTCGAAACGTAAATCCATATATTCTAAGAGTTTTTCAGAGGCTCCCTGATTTCTTGCTAAGTCAATAATATCGGCAGATTTAGCGCCTAAGATATCGTCAAAAGTTATATTTTTACCATATAAAAAGCGTTCATATCCCATAAGGCACCCCATAGCTGACCCTTTCAGTATAGGTGCTAGTTTTTAAGCTTCGCATAATTTCAGAACAAGGCATGAAAGAGTGACGGTGTCACTCTTTCGCATATTGAAAATACGATTATGGGGTTGATTTATTTTGAAAATAGCTACTAATCATAAGAGTATGACAATGAAAGTAATGAGCGCAAAAGACGCGAAAAATTCTTTTGGTAACTACATAGACGCTACCCAACGTGAAGCAGTGATAGTGACCAAGCATGACCGCCCAGTAACCATAAGTATTTCTAGTGAGAACGTAGATTCACTAATTGGCTTTGCCAATGAGGTACAAAAAGATATAAGAGAAGGTGTACTAAAAGGGTTACAAGAAGCAACTGAAGATAAAGGTGATCAATTAAATCAGCAATATATCTCTAATCTCAAGCAAAAACTCACAGAGCGTATCAGTAACCAGTAATCAAGATGAGAGAATATAATATTAAAATTATGCCCATAGCTACTCAAGGCCTGAGCGTCATCAAGTTATTCCGAGGTGCCCTAGCCCTGGCCCAGCAGCGCTTAGAAAATGTCGGGGTACAGATCAGCGAGATACGGCCCGGCCGCAAGCCGGGCACCGTGGTGGCGACAGTAAAAAGCCACCACCTGGGTATTGCAACGATTCTACTGGGCCCCGCTTAAAACTCGTAGCCCAGGCTGAGGCGCAGGGTGCGCGGTTCAATCAGGTGAAAGTGAATATCTTCGACCTCTTGGGTTTCACCGGCCAAACGCGAAGCGTAAAAGTAGGTGATGTCGTGAGCGGCTCTATCCGTTAAGTTGAGCATGTCTACCATCACATTCCAATCGCCGCCGTCGTAAGCCATGCGCAAATTCCACACGCTGCTGCTGGATGATTCAACACTGCCATCTTCCACCAAGGGGCGCGGCCCAAAGTAGCGCCAGCGCAAACTGCCAGACCAGCCGTTGCCCAACTGTGCATTTAAGCCGGCCTGAATAACCTCTTTGATAGCCCCTGGAATATGGTCGCCATCGGCCGAGTACTCATCAAATTCCGCATCGGTGTAGGCGTATTCTAAATCCAGGCTCCACTCATCGTTAAAATAGTAATAGCCGGTTAATTCAAAGCCTTTGCGCTTGGAGCCGAGGCTGGCCTCGGTGTTACCGGCGTCGCCCACAAACAACAATTCACTGTCGAGCTGCAGCGACCAAATCGAGGCCGAGGCATTGAGGCGATCGCTGATATAAGCCCGTGCGCCTAATTCAAAACCGGTGGAGCGTACCAGCGGGTCAACCCCATCGACTTGGCTGCCATCGGCTGGATCTTGCTTGATGGTAACACCCCGGGCATCGTTAGAGTGATAGCCCTGACCGGCAGAGGCGTACAATTCCCACTCACTGTTAAGCTGATAAATTATGCTGCCTTTTAAAGAGCCAATGCCGTCATCACCACTGCCATTATTAGCGGCCAGGTTTACACCGTTAACATTGCTGCCGGCTCGGTCTTTAACCTCAAAATCAAAATAGTCGTAGCGCCCCCCAACAATGGCCCGCCACTTGTCAGCAAGTTTAAACGTACCTTGCCAAAACAGTGCCGCGCTTAGTTCATCTACACTGTCGTAGCGAACCGCGCCCAGGCGCTGGCGGGCGCGGCTTTGGAATAGGCCTACTTCATCGATATTGTCATAGCGCAGCTGCAAGCCAAATTGTTGCTCAAACTGACTATTGGGGTGATTGTGGTAAACCAACTCACCGCCGTAGATTTGACGGCGATCTAGCTGCTCAAATTGATCGCCTTGTACCGGGTTATCGAGAAAATAGGTAAAGTTAGACCACAGCTGCATTTCGTAATCGATGGCGTAGGCGGCCAGTTGCCAATTTTGGTTTTTCCACTGCATATTGGCGCTGTAGCGACTGGATTTGCCGCCAACGGTTTTATCGATAGAACCCAGCTCGCTGATCAAACCCTGTTCGACCGCACGGGCAGGAATTTGATCGGCCGAGTTCCAGCTGTTGTCGTAGCCCATCAAACCTACTTTAAGCTGGCCGCCGCCAAGCTCGGTGCTGTATTTAAATAAACCGTTAAGCTTGTCGAGCTCTTCTTCTATATCCTGCCAGGGGCCGGCATAGGTATTGTATTCAAGCGCCAGCAGGGCGGGGCCGCTATTGTGCATTAGCAGGGCACGCTGATAGTCATCTTCGCCAAAGGTCAGCTGCAAGCGGTTGTGCTCAAGCTTGCTTAGGGTTTGAATATGAGCGCTGCCAGCGCCGCTAAAATCGCCCACATCCGCATAATAGGCGCCTTTTTTGTAGGCTAGCTGTTCAACCGCTTCGGGGATTAGAAAGTTGAGATCGGTATAGCCCTGGCCGTGACCATGGCTGCGCATATTGACCGGCATGCCGTCAATAAAGGTGGCAAAGTCGGTGCCGTGGTCGAGATTAAAACCGCGCAAAAAATACTGGTTAGCCTTGCCGGTGCCACTGTGCTGGGTGGCCACCATACCGGGCACCAGTTCAAGCACCTCGCCGCTGCGCAGAATAGGGCGGATGGCGATGGCCTCTTGCCCAACCACACCCTGGGCGCTGGAGACAGCATCCCCCACTAGGTTGATTTTGCGGCCCTTAACCTCCACCACTTCAAGTTCGGCGGCACCGGCGCCAGCGGAAATAGCCCCAACGGCTGCCCAAATAACTGCTTTCATGAAAATCCTTACTTTTCGATTCTGGTTTGACCAGCTTGTACAGCTGTGAAACACTTGGCGTTTTTATCAGCCAAACATTGTGGGGCATGGCTGTAAAACCGATAAGGGCTCGGTGTTGGTGCAAGCATTCGATAAATTTATACAGCAGTATCTCGGTCGCCGGCCGGGGCCTGGGGCAATGCCCCAACTGGGGCCACGTGAGATCGAGGTATTAAAAGTGCTGTGGCGCAGTGATACAGCACTGCCGGCCCAGGCTGTGTTGGCCGAGCTGGCGCAACAGGGTCTGAGCTTAAGTACCGTGCAAAGCACCCTAGAGCGGCTAAACCGCAAGGGCTTATTGCGGCGTAGTAAGGTCAGCCGGGCCTACCACTACCGTGCCGCAGTGGCCCAGAGCGCGGTAATTGGTTGTTTGTTGAGCGATATTTCCAGCCAGATCAGCGATGGCCAGCTGGCGCCAATGATCAGTGGTTTTATGGATTTTGTCTGCCAACACAGCCAAGACCCCCAAAACCTAAAACAAATGATGCAAGACGCCTTAGAGCAAGGTTTGGAGCAAGATGACTGATTTGCCCTGGGCCCTGGCCGCCGGCCTGTTTTCCTGGGTGGTGTTAACCCTGTTGTTAAGCTGGCTATTGGCCGTTTGCTACCCCTTGCTGCGCCGGCTATTGGCGCCGCTGCCCGCTGGTCTGCGCAGCAATGGCAATTTGATCTACAGCGTGTTGCCCAGCGTATTGGCGCTGGCAGTTATCGCAGCCTATGCCCAAGTGGGCCTGGGCAGCACCTGGCTTAGCTACCACTGCCATCAAGGCGTGTGTGGCACCCACGCCCCGCATATGCCACTGGCCAGTGCCCAGGGTTATTTGGCAGTTGGCCTGGGGCTATTGGCATTTGCACTGGTGGCACTTGGCGGTTTTTGGCAGTTGCGCTTGAGCCGCAACTACTTAAAGACCATGCGTAGCTTTTCCGACCCTGGGATAAAACCCAATTACCGGCTGGTGCAAACCGATAACCGCCTGGCTTGGTGCGCCGGTTTTTTGCGCCCGCAAATTTACCTCTCCAGTGGCCTACAGGCAGAGCTTAGCCCGTCTGAATTGGAGGCGGTATTGGCCCACGAGCAGGCCCACGCCCTGCAGTACGATAATCTGCGCAAATTAATTTTGCGCTGGGCCAGCAAACCCTGGCCCAACGGCCAGGCTGAGCGTTTACAGCAAGATTTTAACAGCGCTCTGGAAACTCGCTGTGACCTAGTAGCCGCCCATTTACATGGCGATAGCACCCGCTATCTGCTGCAGACTTACTGCGCCGACAGCCACTGTGCCGACGCTCAAGCCCAGCAGGATAGGGCTGCCCAATTGCAGCGTGAGCAGCAATTGGCCAAGGCCAGTACCGGCCAGCTTTGGTGGTGGCGCCTACAATTTGTGATGGGCTTTGGCGTTTTGGCAGCGCTGCTGCTACTGGCCACGCTGTCTTTGGGCCACCCTTTACTTGAGTGGCTATCGCGTTAATCCCTGGTATAGTCCAGTTGTAAAATCGCTGTCATATTAATTTGCCACACTCTCGGTTTAGTCAAAATGAGAGTGTTGATGTCCACGCCCCAAACACCTTTTTGGTTTGCCCAAGCCATTGCCAGCGATAACAGCCCCCCCAAGCAATTAGACCGAGATATAACGGTCGATGTGGCCATAGTGGGTGGCGGCTATACTGGGCTGTGGAGCGCAATTAAACTTAAACTGGAAAAGCCAGAGCTGGATATTGCATCGTCGAGGCGAAACTTTGCGGTAGCGGCGCCTCGGGTCGCAACGGTGGCTGTATGCTTACTTGGTCGAGCAAATACCCCTCACTTAAAAAACTTTTCGGCGACCAGGAGGCCAGGCGTTTAGTACTGGCCTCTGAGCAGGCGGTTTACGATATCCAGCAGT
>JAOXRV010000650.1 GCA_025800435.1 Cellvibrionaceae bacterium
CTACCTGAGTAGACTGCCCAGCCCCAATAGCGAGCTTAAGGCCAGCGGCCGCGAGCCCGGCTACCGCGCCTACCAGGCCAAGTGCGCCGGCTGCCACGGGGTTGGCGGCGAAGGCAATGCGGCACTGCAATCGCCCAAGCTGGTGGGGCTAGACAAGACCTATACCGCCATCCAACTGCAGCTTTTTAAAAGCCGCGAACGCGGCAGCCACAGCCGCTACGGCAAGCAGATGCAGCTGATGGCCAATACCATCAAAGACCAGGCCGAACTGGCGTTAATCAGCACCTTTATCAGCGAGATGTAAACCGTGAAAGCCAAAGCTATTGCCCTTCTCGCCAGCCTGCTGTTGTTGGCCAGCAGCGTTGATGCGGCGCCGATCGAGCTGAGTGACAACTGCCCCCCGGGGTTTGAACTGGTGGCTGGCCCGCGCTGCGAGCTGCGCAGCTTGTATCAATTTTACGATTCGCTCCAGGATCGCGGCGTGGGCGGCACCCAAACCGCCCTGCCCGCCCACCGCGACGGTTTCTCCCCCGCGCAGATTGACCTGGGCCGCTATTTGTTTTTTGACCCACTGCTATCGGCAGATCAACAACAGTCCTGCGCCAGCTGCCACCAACCCGACAAGGGCTTTGCCGACGGCCGCGCCCGCTCGGTCGGCTACCAGGGGGCGCAGTTGAGTCGCGGCGCCCCGAGCCTCTGGAACTCGGCCTTTTTAAGCAGTTTTTTTTGGGATGCCCGCAGCCACAGCTTAGAAGAGCAGGCCAGAGGGCCCCTCTACGCCGCCGATGAGCTCAACAACCAGCCCGAGGCCCTGCTGGCCAGATTGCGCCGCAATGCCGAGTACCGGCGCCTGTTTGCCCAGGCCTTCCCGGCCAGTAAAACCATTGAAGAGGCGGATTTACTCACCGCCTTAGCGGCCTTTCAAAGCTCGCTGATCTCGTTAAACAGCCGCTACGACCAATACGCCCACGGCAATCATCAGGCCCTTAACGAAGAGGAGATTGCCGGCTTCAATGTGTTTCGCTCGTTTGTCGCGCGCTGCTCCGAGTGCCACACCCCGCCGCTGTTTACCAATAACCAGATCGCGGTGATCGGCAGCCCCGAGCCCGAGGGCTTAGCGCTGGATATCGGCGCCGAAAAAACCTTTAACAACCCCGTGCTCAAAGGCGGCTTTAAAGTGCCTAGCTTGCGCAATATCGAATTTACCGCACCCTATATGCACTCGGGGGTATTCCCCACCCTGCTTGAGGCCACCGAGTTTTACAACAAGGGCCGGGGCCACGCCATACCCGAGGGGGTGGATATGCAAATCCACTGGCATATCTGGGAGCCGAATTTAAAACACGAAGAGCTTGAGTTAATTGTCGCCTTTATGAAAACCCTGAGCGATCAAACCTTTATGCCGGCGACCCCCGCGCGGGTGCCCTCGGGGCTGCCGGTACTGGCCGATACCCACACAACAGATACCAACAAGAAAAGAGAACCCTAAACCATGAAGAGCCTACTACTTGCCCTAGTAACCCTGGCCGTTGGTATTGGCATTGGCCAATACCTAACACGCGATGCCAGCCCGGTGATCGACACCAGCCGCAGCGATAAAAGTTTTGCCGGCGGCTATCAAGCCAGCGGAGACCAAGAACTGCAAAGCAGCGCCAGTATTGTGCCGATCGGCAGCGGCAACACCCACACGGTAAAACCCGGCCAACTGATTATGGATGCGGTTAAGGCAGCCGAACCCGGCGATACCATTGTGGTGATGCCCGGGCGCTACAGCGAAACCGTGTATGTCGATAAAGACAGCATTCGCCTGGTCGGTGTAATCGATAAGGGCGAGCGAGCCACCCTAGATGGCAAGGGTGAGCTCAACGATGCGATTTTGTATTCGGGTAACAATATTGTGGTGGAGAACTTCACCATTACCAAATACAAGGGCAACGCCATTATGGGCCAGGGCGGTAATAACTTTGAGATTCGCGGCAATATTATTGTCGATACCGGGGTCTACGGCATCTTTCCGCAACTGGGCAAAAACGGCGTGGTCGAGCACAATATTATCTCCGGCATTGAAGATGCGGCGATCTATATCGGCATGAGCGACAATATTCACGTGGCCCACAATGAAGTGTTTGATTCGGTTGCCGGTATCGAAATTGAAAACAGCCGTCACTGTATTGTCGAAAACAACTATGTGCACAATAACACCGGTGGTATTCTTGCGTTTATCACCCCCGGCCTGCCCATTAAAACCACCTACGATGTCATTATTCGCAACAACTTTGTGGTGGGCAATAACCACAAAAACTTCGGTGCCCCCGGTTCCACCGTGGCCGGTATACCCGCCGGTACCGGCATCTTGATTATGGCCGCCGACCAAGTGGTGGTGGAAGACAATATTATCAGCGACCACAAAACCGCGGGCATTTTAATTGCCGATCACTACAACAGCCCCAATGTTACCATCGACGAAGGCTCTGACCCCTACCCCGATGAGGTGGCGATTCTCGATAACATCATGCTGAAAAACGGTTACAGCACCATTGATGAAGTCAAAGCGCTGATGCTGACCGAGCTAAAGACTGGCAACCCCGATATTGTGCGCGCCGGCAAAAGCAATAACAGCTGCATTAACAACCGCCACCGCTATATCACCGTGGGCATCAACGATTTTAAAGATTGCGAATTCACCAACACCGACGATGTGGTGAAGTACAGCTTTGACGAACCGGTAGCGCCGCGGATAGTCACCGCCGAAAACCGCGGCAAAATTGCCTACCTGGGTGTGTGCACCGGCTGCCACGCCTATACCGGCACCTTGATTGGCCCACCGGTACAGCAAATCCAAGCCCTGTATATGGATAACCCCAAAGGTCTGGCCGAGTATATTGCCGCGCCGATTAAAAAGCGCCCCAACTACCCCGAGATGCCGCCGCAAAACTACCTCGACGAAGAAACCCGCTTAGCGGTGGCCGAGTATATGCTCAGTCGCAGCAATTAATCTCCTGGATTGAGTCATTCAATCACTTGGCCAGCTCTGCTGGCCATTTTTTTAACTGGGCTAGCTCTGAACGACTCGGTGACACTCAAGCCTAATCTACTGACTTAGAACGGTGCGCCAAGTGCTTGCGCGCCTGGCGAATTCTCGCCAATACCGAGGCCGACTCATCGCCCTCGGCCAATTTAATTAGGGCTTCTGCCTCGGCGCTTAAATCCCGCTTGGCCCAGGCGGCATAGAGCAAGCCGCCATAGGCCCAGGCGCGCACAAATTTATTGTCATCGGCCAAATGGCAACGGCAATAAGTAAACAGTAACTCCGCCTGCTTGGGGCCAAGGTTGAGATGTGGAATCAACTGCAATAAGTGCAGCCGCGTTTGCCAAGACTGGGCACAATCAAATTTTGCCAGCAATGCCTGGACCTGCCGGGGGCTGGGCACACAGCCCCGTTCCAGATGCCATTTAAGCAGCTGGCCGGCCGCCAGCTGTAGCGGCTCAAGCGCCAAGCAGGCGGTTAAGCTGGCCAGCAAGCGGGGTTCGTCGAGGTGACGACGGTAGGCGGCCTTTAGGTAATCACGGTCGCGGCCATCCCAGCGGGCCAAGGTTTTGCGTACACTCATAAGCGCCCCCAAAGCCGCTATCCAATACCGTTATATTAACCGCGCTTGACGAAAGTCCCGCTTAGGGCACCAAGCGACTCAGAGCTGCCCCAGCCCCTTTTTGCACCAAAACACGACCCAAATCAATAAGGGCCAAGCTTAGACCAGCCAAATATTTACCCAGTAATGATAATCATTTAATATATGAGCCAGCATTAATATAGGACAAATGTTATGAAACTCAAAACTCTAATGATGAGCGCTTTAATCGCGCTGAGCGCCCCACTAATGGCGGCCGAACATACTGTTGAAATGAAGAATGTTGGCGCCGATGGCACCATGGTATTTGAACCTGCCGTATTAAAAGTGGCAGTGGGCGATACGGTACACTTTGTGCCCACCGATGCGGCCCACAACTCCGAATCCGTGCCCGGTCTCAGCCCCGAGGGCGCCGCCAGCTGGAAGGGTGTAATCAATCAAAAGGTATCAGTCACCTTGGATAAAGAAGGCGTCTACGTCTACCAGTGTTTCCCACACACGGTAATGGCCATGGTCGGTGTACTGGTGGCCGGCGAGCCCACCAACCTGGACGCGATCAAAGCCAATGTCGGCCCCTTGAAGGCCAAATTTGCCCTCAACAAAGATCGTTTGGATAAGTACCTGGCCCAGGTTAAATAAACCCGGCAGTCAAAAGTGGGCGCCTTGGCGCCCATTATTATGTAATTAACACGCTCCCCATACCGCCTCGGTAAACTTAGCTGCCCGGGTAAAGTCTATAGTTCGACCTCTGGTGGCATAATCCAGCTTGAGCAACTCTCTGACTAAGCAGGCGCCAGCAAATACCGAGCTTTAATCACTACAAACGCATCTCAAAGCTGGCACTGAGCTGGCGCGGCTGGCCCAAGGTGATGGAGCCATAGCCCTGGGTATTGAGCTGCACATACTCCTCATCCAACAAATTGGTGGCCTGTAGGTATACCCCGAAGCGATCCCACTCGTAGCCAGTGCGCATATTTAATAGCCAGCGCTTGTCATTGACCGGATCAAAGGCCGGGTCGCCCGGGTTGGCGGCGGCCCAGGGGTTACTGGAGGTTTTTGATTCACCTGCATAATTGGCATTGGCGTTGAGCATAAAACCATTGGCGCGATAGGTCATGCCCAGGTTGGCGGTCCACTCGGGCGCACCAGTAAAGGGACGGCCACCCAAATCTCGGTCTGGCTCACCGGGAATGGTGATAACAAAATCGGTAAACTCAGTATCGGCCCAACCCAGGGCGGCGTAGAGGCTCAGGCTCTGATCGACCTCAAAGCTGGCCTCCAGCTCAAAGCCCTTAACCTCGGAGCTGCCGGCATTGCGGGTCTCACTGTCAAAGCGGTTGCTAGACAGCTGCACATCCAGCTGCTGGTCGCTCCAATCCAGGTAGAACAGATTAGCGTTTAGGGTCAAGCGGCGCTGCAACCACTGGCTGCGCAAAGACAGCTCGTAGTTATCGGTAAACTCCGGCTCGTAAGTAACCACCAGATTACGGCCAATATTGGTCCCCACCCCACCGGAGCGGTAACCTTTTTGGTAGGTAAAGCTGGCACTAATATCGTCGCTAAAGTGATAGCTCAGCCCCAGCTTTGGCAGCAGCTCACTAAAATCGGCTTCCGCCGGCGGCTCGGTGCCCGAAGCCTGGTCGGCCAGTTGGAAGAGGTAGCCATTGAGCAATTGGATAATACCCGCCAGCTGCGGACTTTGTTGCACATAGTTAGCCGGGTTGGGTAGCTGATCGGCATTGCTGATATTAATATCGGTAATCGAGGCGTTTTCCTGGGTTTCGTGATCCCAACGGAAACCGCCAAAAATTTCCCACTGCTCATTAATCTTATAGCGAGCATCGACAAACACAGCCGCAGTGCTGACACTCTGGGCGAAGTCGGAATTGCGATCCAATTCAACCGGGTCGGCATTGACGTACTGGCTCAGCACCAGATCCGCCACCGCCGTAGCACCGGGCACACCCTGGGCGGTCAATAGCTGCACCAGGGTTGGGCGCACGCCCAGGGCCTGGAAGGTAAAGAACTGGGTGCCCCGGGTAACATCGGTCATTTCCAGGTCAGAGTAATAGGCGCCGATTACACCACTGAAATTGTCGTACTCAAAGCTCAGCCGAAATTCCTGGCTAAAAGTATCGGTATTGCGGTTGTCATTCAATACCGAGGCGGACAGCGGGCCGGCATCGCCATCCCAGTCGTAGCCGTAATAGGCATCGCTGTAAGCGGTGATGGATTTAGCCGACCAGGCATCGTTCAACTCATAATCCAGGGTCAAGGTGCCAATATGGGTTTCGGTATACTCGGCTACCGGGTCGTTATAGTTAACCGTGCGCGCATCATAGGGCGCTATCGTAATATCCACCGGATGCTGGTTAACCCACGGTGGGCCATCTTCCGAGTCGATAAAATGATAAGCTAAGTTCGCCTTAAACTCGGGCAGCGCCGAGGGCTCCCACAATAACTTAGCCCGCAGGTGTTTGCTGTCGTGGTAATCGGAACCCTGTTGGCGGGTGGTATTGTAGTTAACCCCGTCATGCTCTTTCTGTTCAGCGGCAATACGAAACGCCAGTTCATCTTCAATGATGGCGCCGCCACCGGCCAGGGCCAGCTCGCGCTGGCCATCCTGGCCGGCGGTAATACGCATATTGGCGTCCCACTCATACTGGGGCTGCTTGCTGTTCATGATAATGGCGCCGGCCAGCGCATTGCGCCCCTGCAGGGTGGACTGGGGGCCGCGCAAAACTTCAACCTGCTGTAAATCCCAAGTCGAAAAAGCGCCCTGCTGGATCACCCGGTAAGGCATTACCGCACTGTCGATGTAGACGCTGGTCAGGTAACTATTGCCGCCGCCAGACACACTAAAGGCGTCAATACCGCGAATATTAAAACCCTGGCTGGGCTGGCCGTGAATATTGGCGGTGCGCTCCATGATCTCCTGAAAATCACGAATGCCCTGATCCTCTAATACCGCATCATTTAATACCACAACACTGGCTGGGGTATCTTGCAGCGAACGTTCAAATTTTTGCCCAGTGACAATAATCTCTTCAATTTCTTCAGCCAATAACTGCTGACTAACAGGCAGTAATAGGCACAGGCTTATCGCCTGAGCAAGCGGGTGTCTTAGCACAGTGGTCTCCAAGATTTTTTGATAGATTTTTATGGATTTAAATTAGCAAGGGGTAATTTTACAAAAACGAAATGCAAATGATAATAATTATTAATTTGACTCTGTCAAGCGAGCACAGGCAAAATGGGTCGATAAAACGGTGCCTAGATTCAGGCCCTAAAAGCACGTCAGCCCAACCCTTAACCGAATCTAAAATTAGCCGAACCTAAATTATGTACCTGTTATTATTTGCCGGCGCCAGCACCGGCTTGGCCGCTACTTGCTTCGCCCTGGCCGGCCACCCGGCGCTGGGGCAGCATATGTTAAAGCCCATCCATAAACAGCTGGCCGGGCTGTTGTGCCTGCTCGCCCTGGCCTGTTCGGCACTCGCCTGGGCGGCATTGTACGGCTGGGAGTGGGGCCTGCCCTTTACCCTCGCCTGGGCCATGATCCACGGCCTCGGCCAAAGCCTGTTGCTGCACTTTCGCCCCAACTGGCTGCTGCCAATGCTGGGCCTCTATGTGTCCGGCTCGGCCATCGGCATCGGGGGGGCGCTGCTATGAACCCAAGTAAAACCACCATTACCAGCGTTGGTTTTTTTGCCGCGCTTTGGTTTGCGATTGGCCTGGGCCTGTTTCTAGCCCGGTTTTTGCCCCTGGGCGAAGCCCTAGACAAAGCCTTTTGGGCGGGTTTATTAATCCCCATCATCTGGGCCAGCACCGGCATTTGGCTGTACAGCCGCGAGCGCTTTTGGCTGCACACCAAACTTGTTTTGGGTTTAGGGCTGGCGCTGATCGGCACCACCGTAGCGGGGATTATGTTATGAGCCAAGATCAGCGCAGCGGCCAACAGCGTTATTTTTTGCAGGGCATTATTAAAACCCATAAGGCCCTCGGCGCTGGCCTGGGTATTGTTGTCTTTATCGTTTGCCTAAGTGGCGCAGTGGCCTTGTTTGATAGCGAGCTGCACACCTGGACCAACGCCCAACTGAGCCACACCAATACCCCGGCCAGCGCTGAATTTAGCGACTGGCCGCTGGACAAAATTGCCGAGCAGGCCATTGCCCGGCACAGCGGCGAGGGCCTGTTGGATATCGAGGTATTGATTATCGGCAAGGCCAACCCCTGGCAAAAATACCTGACCAGTTGGACCCACACCGAGCACGATGAGGCCTGGCATATCGACCAGTGGCACGGCCAAACCGGCGAGCACATTGCGCAGCAGCCCGATGGCGTCAACCACCTGCTGGCCGAGATTCACACCGACCTGTGGCTACCCAACCCCTACGGCCGCTACCTGGTCGGCTTTGCCGGGGTGGTATTAATGCTGATGGCGCTCGGCGGTATTTTTGCTCACCGCCATTGGCGGCGCGAATTTCACACTCTTAAGCACAACCGTGGCGAGCGCCGCCTGTGGGGTGATCTACACAAGCTGGTGGGGCTGTGGGCACTGCCGTTTCATATGATCATCGGTTTTACCGGGGCCTTGATTGGGCTGCTGGGCCTGCTGTTACTGTTGATTGCCTTTGTCGCCTACCAGGGCGATACACAGGCGGCGGTGGATGAAATTTTTGGCCAGGACCCAAAACC
>JAOXRV010000654.1 GCA_025800435.1 Cellvibrionaceae bacterium
TCAAGCTGGGTTTTATCCTCGGAAGTCGGGACTTTTTCCCCGGACAGCAGTGCGCGAGCGCGGGAATCCATGGTGAATTTTGCACAAAACTAGATGGATCCCCGTTTTCACGGGGATGACGCAGTGGTTTAGGATATGAGCGAAGGCACCACTTAAGCAAACATCACTTACTCAGGTATTTAATCCCCTCGTCCATGCCCTCTAAGGTCAGCGGGTACATATGCCCATCAACCATCTCGTGGATCATTTCGATGGTCTGGGTATAGCGCCAGTATTTTTTGCCGGTGGGGTTAAGCCAGATTACCTTATCAAAGGTGTCGGTCAGGCGTTTCATCCACACATGGCCCGGTTCCTCGTTCATATACTCCACACTGCCGTATTGACTGGTCACCTCATAGGGTGCCATTGAGGCATCGCCGACAAAGATAACCTTGTAGTCGCTACTGTAAGTGTGCAATACGTCGAACAAAGGGGTGCTATCGGTACTGCGACGCAGATTGTCCTTCCACACCGCATCGTAGATAAAGTTATGGAAGTAAAAGTACTCCATATGCTTAAACTCGGTTTTACAGGCCGAGAACAGCTCTTCACAGATGCGCACATAAGGGTCCATGGAGCCGCCCACATCAAAGAACAGCAACACCTTTACCGCGTTGTGGCGCTCGGGCACCATTTTAATATCCAATAGGCCGGCGTTGCGGGCGGTGGAGCGAATGGTATCGTCCAGGTCCAACTCGTCCTCGGCACCCTGGCGGGCAAATTTGCGCAGCTTGCGCAGGGCCATTTTGATATTGCGGGTGCCCAGCTCTACCTGGTCGTCGAGGTTTTTAAACTCGCGTTTCTCCCACACTTTAGTGGCTTTTTTATTGCGGCTTTCGCCGCCCACCCGAATGCCCTCGGGGTTGTAACCACTGTGGCCAAAGGGCGAGGTGCCGCCGGTACCTATCCATTTGTTGCCGCCCTGGTGACGCTTTTTCTGCTCTTCTAAGCGCTTTTTAAACTCTTCGATCAGTTTTTCCAAGCCGCCAAGGGATTCGATCTGGGCCTTTTCTTCCTCGCTTAAGTTTTTCATAAACTCAGCGCGCAGCCAGTCTTCGGGGATCAGCGCCTCGATAATATCGTCGATACCTTCTAGGTCTTTAAAATAGGCCCCAAAGGCGCGGTCGAATTTATCGAAGTGCTTTTCGTCTTTGATCAGGCAGGTGCGGGCGAGCAGATAGAAGTCATCGATATTGCCAAAGGCCAGGTGTTTTTCCAGGCCTTCCATCAATACCAGCAACTCCTTGATCGACACCGGCACATTGCCGTTGCGCAAGGCGTAAAAAAAGTTAACTAACATGGTAAAGCCCCCTTAGCGGCTTTCGCGGCGCACCATAAAGGCCAGGCGCTCCAGCATATGCACGTCCTGCTCGTTTTTCAGCAAGGCGCCGTACAAGGGCGGTATGGCCTTGCTGGCGTCGCGGTTTTTCAGTACTTCGTCTGGAATATCGTCGGCCATCAACAGCTTCAGCCAGTCGATCAGTTCGGAGGTAGAAGGCTTTTTCTTTAAGCCCGGTACCTTGCGCACATCAAAGAAAATATCCAGCGCTTCGTTGACCAGATCGGTCTTTAACTTAGGATAGTGCACATCGATAATTTGCAACATGGTGTCGCGGTCGGGGAAGTTGATATAGTGGAAAAAGCAGCGGCGCAAAAAGGCGTCGGGCAGCTCTTTTTCGTTGTTACTGGTGATAATCACAATCGGGCGTTTCTTGGCCTTGACCACTTCATTGGTCTCGTACACAAAAAACTCCATCTTATCAATTTCAACCAACAGGTCGTTGGGGAATTCGATGTCGGCCTTGTCGATTTCATCGATCAGCAGCACCACTTGCTCGTCCGATTCAAAGGCCTCCCACAGCTTGCCTTTTTTGATGTAGTTCTTGATGTCGTGAACTTTATCGTCACCCAACTGGGAGTCGCGCAGGCGCGATACCGCATCGTATTCATACAAGCCCTGCTGGGCCTTGGTGGTGGATTTGATATGCCACTGAATCAAACGCATACCGAGAGATTCGGCCACTTCCTCGGCCAGCATGGTCTTACCGGTGCCGGGCTCGCCCTTAATCAACAGGGGGCGCTCCAGGGTGACGGCGGCATTTACCGCCATGCGTAGATCTTCGGTTGCTACATAGCGTTCGGTACCCGTAAAACTCATAAATCTCTCCAGCTGCGGCCTTTGCTTATAGGGTGGCCTGGGTGTTCTACTTGGGTTTGGCTAGGCGCCAAACCCGTATTATATGGTGGCACTGGGCCACAGGTGGACTGAGTCTACCATAGCCCCAAAACG
>JAOXRV010000662.1 GCA_025800435.1 Cellvibrionaceae bacterium
TGAAAAACGGCAAGCAAAGCTTGCTAAATCTTGACAGACCAATTTGCCTGGAGCAAATTTGGGCTTGGCCGCAGGCTGAGCGCCTGGATGGCGCGAATCCACCCAAAGCGCGAGCGGAGCCAAGTAGGTAAACGGCAAGCAGAGTCGCGCCTCTGCGCCGGCGCGTAGCGGCGGAGTCGCAAAAAAATCATGGATGATTTTTTGCGACAGCAGGTAAAAAGAAAAACCCCGAGTGCTCCTAGCACCCGGGGTTTATAGATGTCGAGTTACCTTCAACCTATGTGGCGTTAGCATAGTCCCTACTCCCTGCTACTCCCTGGCCAACTCGTTCCTTGAATGGGGATCATTATCCTTGTCAGGGCAAAGGTATGCTATCAGTCCTTATGCTTATTTTTAGCCTTCATCCATCTGCGGTTCTTGGTCTTCACGCGCCTCGCGCAGCTGGTGGCCCTGGCGCCTTACAATATGCTGTATTAATATTTCCTGATCGTGCTCGCTCATATTGGCAAAATCCATACGCACATAAAAGCGCTTGCCCTCTTGTCCCTCTCCTGGCTCCATCTCATCGCTGGCCACTATACGGGCGTAACAATGCACCAGCACGTTGCCGGGGCTAAGCGAAAGTTCCAGGCTAATCATCGCGCCCATATCCAGGGCTTCGTCGGTAAAAAAGGCCATGCCGCAGGCACTAATATTTACCTCGTGCACCTTATAAGCAACCCGCTTAACCAACTGACTGTCCAACTCCAGTAGATTAATCACCGCAGTCAGCTTGGCATTGAGGGTATCAATCAGCTCGCTTACCAGCGGCTCTTTGGCCTGCAACTGGCTCGACAAATTAGAAATTTTATTGTCAAACGAAGCCAGCAAATTCAAAGAATCCACCGGGCGTAACTCACCCTCAATTTGGCTGGCCACTTCTTCTTCGCTTAAAACGCGATAGGCCACGCCAATACTGTCATCGATACGGAAAAAACGGCGGCGCTCTTGTCCCATGTCTACATCCACAGATTAAAAGATTTCGTTTGGTTTTAGGTTGAACTGGTATTTGGGCGGCTCCAATTTCAAGTCGCGCAATAAATCTTGCCCGGCCTGGTCTTGCAGCAGCTTCTTATCCTCTTCATTGAGGTCATCATCCAGCCCCTGGTTAATTACAATTTCTACCCGGCGGTTAGTGGCCCGGTTTTTACGGCTGCTATTATCCACCAGCGGCCTGGTATCCGCATGGCCAATTACCTCAAAGCGGCTCTGTTTAACTTTTTTGCCCACCATCAGCGCGTGAGCGACCGATACCGCACGGGCGGTAGAAAGCTCCCAATTTGAGCGAAAACGCCGGGTTTTAATGGGTATATTATCCGTATGGCCCTGCACCTGAACCCTTCCTGGCTGCTTGGCTAAAACTGCCGCCACCTCTTCCAGTACTTGGTAGTATTTTTCCGTTAAAGTGGCAGAGCCAGATTTAAACGAGCCTTTTTCGCGGATGCGTATAACAATCTTACGGCCGATAGTTTCAATCTCTATCTCGCCCTGAACAATTTGGGCCTGCAATGCCTGGGCAAAAATGGCCGCATCGCGTTCCGTTTCTTTAACCAGCTCCTCTAGCTTTTCTTCTAGCTTTTCTTGCAGTTCTTTTTCACTGGCCTTCTCTACCCCGGCCTCTAAATCGACCTGACCCTTTTCCACATCAAACTCTTGGGCCTCGTCAAACTCCAGGCTCGACTGGGTGATATCTTCAGTTTTTTGCCAGATCTCGTTGATGGGGGTTGGCTCTGGCTTACCGGGGCTAAATTCCCGGGCAATAATACTGGTGCCCTTGGGCGGATCGGTTACCGCCAACTTGGTTTGCACACCAAAAGCCTGGGACAGCGAACCCGCCAAGCGCTTAAATTTTTGCGCATCCATTTCCGAGAACGACAGCAACAGCACGAAGAAGCACATCAACAGCGACATCAAGTCGGCGAAGGTGCCCATCCACGGCGGCAGGCCCTCCTCGCAATTACATTTCTGTTCTTCATCACTCATGGGTTTACCCTTTGCCTATGACTTTACCACTCGCCTATTAGGCATCTGCCTCGCGTTTACCCTCAGGTAAATAAGTGCGCAGCATCGATTCAATCACGCGCGGGTTTTGGCCGCCCTGAATGGCCAACAGGGCATCGATAATAAGGTTTTTCACCATACTCTCTTCAGCTGCGCGCAGCTTGAGCTTATCGGCCATGGGCTCACAAAAGGCGTTGGCCATTACCGCACCGTAAAGGGTGGTCAACAGGGCTACCGCCATCGCCGGGCCAATGGATTTGGGGTCATCCATATTGGCCAGCATCGCCACCAGGCCGATCAGGGTACCGATCATCCCCATGGCCGGTGCCATACTGGCCATTGATTTCAGAATGCTGGCACCGACCTCGTGGCGCTCATTGGCCAGGTTTTTATCGTTGTTAAGCAGCTGCTTCACCACATCCGCATCGTGGCCATCCACCAATAGCTGAATGCCTTTTTGTAAAAAATCACTGCTGACTTCCTTGCCTTCAAGCGACAGCAAGCCACCTTTGCGGGCGGCGTCGGCCAGCTCCACAATTTCGTCGATTAAGGGGCCGGGCTCTTCCACTTTGTTAGCCATACCCTTGCCGATCACCTTGCCTACTCCGAGAAACTGGCCCAGGCCGAACTTGGCCATCACCGCAAAGATGCTGCCCCCCACCACAATTACCAGAGACGGGATGTTAAGAAACATACCCAAATCGCCACTCATTAACATGGTGACGACGATTAAGCCCATGGCACCGACAATACCGACTATCGTTGCTAAATCCACAGAACGCTCCTTAGAGTTGGCTCGGGCACCGCCCGGCACAAGAATTAGATAGGCACTGCTTCCTATATCGGCCGCTTGCAAAACAAGTTAAGCAATTGCCTCCAATTGACCTAAGACCAGCGCTGGGGTAGGGTTGCGGCCATACTGAAACCACACCCCAAACGAGGCTAAGGCCCTGATGAGCAAAGCAAAAAACGCCGATAAACCCAGCTTTGAGAAATCCCTGGCGGAGCTGCAAGCGCTGGTCGAGGCAATGGAACAAGGGGAGCTGAGCCTGGAGGAATCCATGGCCGCCTTTGAGCAGGGGGTCAAGCTGACCCGGGCCTGCCAGGCCCAGCTGGACGCAGCCGAACAAAAGGTAAGCCTATTGATGGAACAGCAGGGCGAATTGATCAGCGAACCGTTTGAGCCCGAAGATTAACGGCCTTGGCGGCCCGCCACCCCGCGCAGAGGCGATGGCTAGCCCCAAAAGCACCAGGAACCCCAGCGTGAGCTTTGAATTTGCCCCCTATATAGAAGACTGCCGCCAACGCCTAGAGCAGGCCCTGGCCCGCGCCCTTAAAGGCAGTGCCAGCCAGGCCCGGCTGGAACAAGCCATGCGCTACAGCGCCACCAATGGCGGCAAGCGAGTGCGGCCAATTTTGGTTTACAGCGCCGCCCGCGCCTGTGGTGCCGCCCCCAGCCCTATCGCCGATGGCGCCGCAGTAGCACTGGAGATGGTGCATGCCTACAGCCTAATTCACGATGACTTACCGGCCATGGACGACGACGATCTGCGCCGCGGCCTGCCCACCTGCCATATCGCCTATGACGAGGCCACCGCCATTCTGGCCGGCGACGCCCTGCAAACCCTGGCCTTTAGCCACCTGGCCGAGCTGCCCAACTGCCCTGATCGTATCAAACTGGGCCTAATCAAAGAGCTGGCCAGTGCCGCCGGCCCCGCCGGCATGGTGGCCGGCCAGGCCATTGATCTGGCCGCGGTCGATCACCAGCTGAGCCTGGCCGAGCTACAAACCATGCACCAATTTAAAACCGGCCGCCTGATTCGCGCCGCCGTGCGCATGGGGGCCATCGCTTCGGGCCGCAGCACTACCGCCCAGCTACAGGCCCTAGATGCCTATGCCGAGGCGGTGGGCCTAGCATTTCAGGTACAGGACGACATTCTGGATGTAATCGCCGATACCGCCACCCTGGGCAAAACCCAGGGCGCCGATGCCGAGCGCAATAAGCCCACCTATGTATCGCTACTGGGGCTGGAAACCGCCCAAGCCAAAGCCCAGCAACTGCACCAGGATGCGCTGGCAGCGCTGGAATCTATGGGGCAAGGTGCCGAGCCGCTACGAGCGCTATCGGCCTATATTATCCAGCGCGGGAATTAGTAAAACACCGCAAACACTGGGTCAACACCGGGGTCAGGCCTTTGGGCTTTGGGGTCAAGAACACCGGGGTCAGGCCTTTGGGCTTTGGGGTCA
>JAOXRV010000376.1 GCA_025800435.1 Cellvibrionaceae bacterium
CATCGGTGGGCGCGACCTTGTGAATGCGGTTGTAGAGGGTCTTCATCGGCTGGCTATTGCCGATCATGCCGCTGATGGCAGTGGCCGGGGTGCTGGGCTGCTGCTGGGCCGCATTGGCTTTGCCAATGGCGCGGCGCACCGCGGTAATCATCTCGTCGTGGTCAAACGGCTTGGCCACATAGTCCACTGCGCCCATGCGCATGGAGTCCACCGCCGAGCGCAGGCTGGCGTAGCTGGTCATAATCAGCACCGGTACTTCTTCGGCCAGCTGAATCAGGTCGGTACCGGGGCCGCCGGGCAGGCGCAAGTCGCTGACTATCAAATCGTAATTGCTGAGGCGGTATTTGGCGATGGCCTCTTTTACTGAGCTGGCCTCGTGCACCTGGTATTTGTGCCGCTCTAATAGCTTGCGCAGAGCCGTGCGGATGATGGCTTCATCTTCAACAATTAGGATCAGGCTCATAAATAGGCTTACTCAGTGTGTTACGGCAGGTCTGTAGTGTTACCTTCTGCGCGCTCAGTTTCAAGCTCTAGGGGCAGTTTTATGATGAATTGAGCGCCGCCACTGCCATCTGCCGGGTCTACATTGCACACTTCAATGCTGCCGCCGTGCTCATTGATAATGCTGTAAACCATGGCTAGGCCAAGGCCTGTACCCTCGCCGATATCCTTGGTGGTAAAGAAGGGCTCCAAAATTTGGTCCAAATGCTCTTCGGCAATACCCGGTCCCTGGTCTGTTACTGTCAGTATCAGCTGGGTATCACTCGGGCATTGGGCAATGGTTACCACGCCGGTCTCGGGGCTGGCGTCGCGGGCGTTGCTGAGCAGGTTGATAAACACCTGAATCAGGCGTTGGCTATCGCCCATGATATGGCAGGGCAGGGCGATCTGGTTGTCGAAGCGCAGCTCGGGCTTGAGTGGTTGCAGCTGCAACAGGTGAATGGCCTCGTCTACACAGGCCTGGATATTCACTCGCTCCAGCCGCTGTTCCTGGGGGTGGCCGCTGTGGGAAAAGTTGACCAGCGATTGCACGATACGGGTAATGCGATCGGTCTGGGAGAGGATCTGCTCGGCGGTTTCGTGGGCCTCGGGGCTGTCGGTCTCATAGCGCAGGTTTTGGGCTAGGCAGGCAATGCCGGTCACCGGGTTGCCAATCTCGTGTGCCACTCCGGCGGCCAGCCGCCCGACCGAGGCCAGGCGCTCACTGTGTAACAGCTCTTGTTCAAGCCGGTGGGTCTCGGTGACATCTTCGAGCAGAAAAACCGCGCCATCGGGCTGGTTATTAATGGGGTTTTTGGTGGCTGCTTTGTGCAGGCTGATCCAGTGGGTTTCACTGCCTAGCTGCACCGCCTGGCGCGGCCAGTGGGTATCATGGCTGCGGTAGAAGTCGCCGATAAGCTTGCCCCAGGGGTGCCCCACCGAATCCAAGTGGGAGCCGCTAATCGAGTCACTGGGTAAGCCGCTGAGGTCGCCCATGGCGTGGTTCCACATCAGCACTTCCAGATCTTGGCCCAGGGCGCAGACCGCCATCGGCAGTTCCTGTACGGTGTTGCGATGATACAGGCGCAGGTTGTTGAGGTCGGCGGCCAGGCCGCTGAGTTTGCCCTGGGTTTGGGCTAGGCGCGCCTCCATTAAATTGACATCGGCCGAAGGACTGGCGGCTACTTGCAGGGGGATGTGGCGCTCGACTAAGTCATGGGCCACGCGCACCCCGACAATACCGCATAAATTGGTTTCCAACTGGTCGCGCAGGCGCCGCAGGGCGTAGGGGCGGCGCTCGCCGCCGCTGAGCTTGAGCTGGGCCAGGGCCCTGTTCATCTCGCGCTCACTGCGCTCGCGGCCGAGGGCCTTGCGCAGGCGCAGTTGCATTTCGCGCACCGAGTAAACATCCAGGGTGCTGCGCACAGGCTGGCTCAACTCATCTTCGGCGCACAAATCGGCACTGTAGCTTTCCTCGGCGCTGGCCTGGCTCTGTAGTGATACCCAGATAAACACCAGTGCATTGAGGCCTAGCGCCGCCAGGGCGATGGTGTCCCAGTGTTCCAGGCCCAGGTGCAGCACTGGGCCACTGCCTATGCTTAGGCTTTTGTGGCCGAGTGCGGTTGGCACTACCAAGCCCAGAATCCAGACTGCGCCGCCGCTCATCAGGCCAGCGGTAAAACCGCGTCGGTTGCCCCTGGGCCAGTAGCTAATGGCAATGAGCCCTGGTACAAACTGGGCGCTGGCGATAAAACTCAGCAGCGCCAGTTCGGTCAAGTTAAGCTGGCCCTGCCACTGGCTGTAGAGTACAAACGCCAGCGCCATCAGTGCGCCGATGGCATGGCGGCGCAGGCGCCTAAGCTGCTGACTTAAACCGGGGCCTCGGCGCACACCGGTCAGCGGCAGCAGAATATGGTTAAGCACCATGGTGCTGAGGGTGATGACGATGGTGACCACCGCCGTGGTCGCCGCCGATAGACCCGCCAGATACATCATTAAGGCCAGGCCGGGGCGCTCCAGTAACATCGGCAGCCCCAGGGCAAAGTACTCGCTGCCGGCTGGCACACCGGCCTCGATACCGGCCCACAAAATAGGGAAGATGGGCAGGGCCAGTAAAAACAGCAGCGCCGGAAAAGCCCAGGGCAAAATGCGCGCGAGATTGCGGCGCGGCTGTTCCAGCATGCCGCTGTGAAATAAATTGGGCACGACAATAGCGCTGGCGACAAAGATCAACAGCAGTGTGTGGGAAGAGGATTGGCGCAGCGGGTAATACAGCAGTTTGTAATTCTCGGGGTGGGCCAACAGCCAGGCATCCAGTGCATCAAGCCCGCCAAACACGCCAAACACAGCCAGTAAACCAATACAATTGAGGGCGAAAATTTTTACCAGGGTATCGAAGGCGAGCAGGTTCTGAATGCGCTTAAAGCGCTGTTTATCGGCCGCAAACAAACTTAAGGCCAGGGTTAGCAGCATATAGCAGCCGGTGGCCAGGTGGTTGCTGTGCAGTGGGCTGTCGCTGTCGTGGTGGCCGTGGGTCAGCAGCTCAAAGGTTTGCGATAAGCTTTGAAACTGGGCGGCCAACAGTGGCAGTAGCGACAATACCAATAGCACCGTGACCGCAGTGCCCGCTATATTGCTGTGGTAGCGAAACACCAGCAGGTCTGCCAGCGAGGTCAATTGGTAGCGCCGGCACAGCTCTGCCAGTGGCACCAGGGTTAGCGGGGCAAATAAAAACAGTGCGCCACTGCCCAGGTAATAAGCCAGCGCGCCATAGCCGTATTCCAGCGCTAACTGCTCGGCGCCGTATATACTCCAGGCGCTGGCGAAGACCCCTAGCGCCAGGGTGTGGGTAAACGGGTGCTGGCTTAGGCGCTTGGCTGGGGCCCAGTGTTGGCTCAGCCATAAAATAACTGCCAGTAGGCCCAGGTAAACCAAGCTGGCGGCGCCGACCCAAAAAGTGCTCAGGTTCATTGGCCGCTATCGTCCCGCCAGGGCTGGTAAACCAATACCGCACCGAGCAATAACATCAGCCAAATAATAAACGGCCGCAGCCAGCTGCCATCTGGGTTGATCATCCAGTTAAACAGGGTGGGCGAAAAGACATAGGCAATAATCAGAACGGCGATTAATAATTGCTGGTTGTTCATGCTGGCAGAGCCGCGTCGGAAACAGAGGTGAAGGGTAATTGAGCCGGGGCTTACAAACAAGGCTTTGGCAATTGCTGGGGCACCTTGGCCGGGTTCCAGTGGGCTATTCCCCAGGCCAGAATCTGCGCACAGTCCTCGGCGGCCAGTTCAGCTGGCGCTGCCATGCCCAAGCATTGCAGGCAGTAAACCAAATTGTCACGGGCGGCTTTGTCATCCAGCGCGGGGGCGTAATTTTGTTTGCTCAATTTTTGCCCGTCGCGGTTGAGAATAAGTGGAATATGCAGATAAGTCGGCGGGGTTTGGCCCAGGCATTGATACAGATAAATTTGTCGTGGGCTGGAGTCTATTAAATCCACCCCACGCACAATCTGATTGACACCCTGATCGATATCGTCGGCGACCACCGCCAGTTGGTAGGCAAATAAGCCGTCTTTGCGGCGCAGCACAAAGTCGCCGACTTGGCCCAGCAAGTTTTGCTGCTGTGGGCCCTGTAGGCGATCGCAGTAGTTAATGTCGATGTCGGACACGGCCAGGCGCCAGGCCCAGCCTGGACTGTCCGGCGCCACCTCGCCGCTGTAGCAGCGCCCCCGGTGCAGGCCGCCCTGTTGTTGCAACTGGCTGCGCGAGCAGCGGCAGGGAAACACATGGCCGAGTTGGAGCAGTTGTTGTAGGGCTTGGTGGTAGAGTTCGTGGCGCTGGCTCTGGTAGCTGATCTGGCCATCTGGCTCAAGCCCGTGGGCGAGCAGGCTGGCAATAATTTTGTCGGTGGCGCCGGGCTCTTCCCTGGGCGGGTCTAAATCTTCGATACGCAGCAGCCACAGGCCCCGCTGCTGTTTAATATCGAGATAGCTGGCCAGGGCAGCCAATAGCGAGCCCATGTGTAAAGGGCCGGTGGGGGAGGGGGCAAAGCGCCCGATTGGGGTGTGGCTATTGGCCATAAGCAGTGGTTAGGCGCGGTGTTGGCCGCGCCGCGGTTGGCCTTAACCGCCGATCTGCTTTTCTTTGATCTCGTCGAGGGTCTTACAATCCACGCACAAGGTGGCGGTAGGACGGGCCTCTAAGCGGCGGATGCCGATCTCGACACCGCAGGCATCACAAAAGCCGTAGTCGTCGGCTTCTATCCGCTCCATGGTGGAGTCAATTTTCTTGATCAGCTTGCGCTCACGATCACGGGTGCGCAGTTCCAGGCTGAATTCTTCTTCCTGGCTGGCCCGGTCGGCGGGGTCGGGGAAATTGGCCGCTTCGTCCTTCATGTGGCTCATGGTGCGGTCAACTTCTTCCATTAGCTCTTTTTTCCACGCCAGCAGCAAGCCTTTAAAGTGCTCCAGCTGCTTGCTGTTCATGTACTCTTCGCCTTTCTTCTCTTTGTAAGGCTCAAAACCTCTGAGAGTGAAGCCGGCGGCGGCTTCGGCTTTTTTGCTGGGCATATTATGCGCCTCTACTTATTGCAACAGCCCTGTAGATGGGGCCGTAATCCTTTAAAACAAGGGTCCCTAAATCGAACGGTGGAAGCTACCAGAACTCCAGTGCCTGCGCCAGTAAATTTTTGGCTAATTTGGCATTTTCCTGTCCCAATCAACATTTGCCTGTACAGCCCTTGAACATAAGGAGGTAAGATCCCCTGCGACAGAAAAAAGAGTGTAGTTTATGAAGTTCAGTCCGCCATTAATAAAAGGTCATCTACAGCGCCGCTATAAGCGCTTTTTGGCCGATGTCACCACTGAAAGTGGGGACACACTTACTATCCACTGCCCAAATACCGGGGCAATGACTAATTGTATGGTCGAAGGCGGCGAGGTCTGGTACAGCACCTCGGCCAACCCCAAGCGCAAATACCCCAATACCTGGGAGATCTCCACCAGTCCGGCGGGCGACTTGGTGGGGGTCAATAGCGCCGGCGCCAATGGCCTGGTGGCCGAAGCCATCGAGGCGGGCCTGATTGGCGAGCTGGCTGGTTATAAGGTGGTGCGACGAGAGGTCAAACTGGACAGCGGCAGTCGCTTAGATTTTGTACTGGAGCAACACCCGAGCGACCCGCGCCCCTGTTATATGGAGGTAAAAAGCATGACCCTGGTGCGCGAGCCGGGGCTTGGCCAATTCCCCGATGCGGTCACCGAGCGCGGTCGCAAGCATTTGCAGGAGCTGGCTGAGCTGGCCGGCAGCGGTGCCAGGGCGGTGCTGTTTTTTTGTGTGCAGCACAGCGGGGTCGAGCGGGTCAGTGTGGCGGCGGATATCGACCCGGCCTATGCCGAGGCGCTTGCCGAGGCGAGGGCCCAGGGGCTTGAGCTACTGGCCTACCAAGCGGATATCAGCCCCGAGCAGATTCGCCTGCAGCGGCCGCTGCCGCTGGCAGATTAAGTTGCCAGCGGCCCTCGTGCCGGCGCGCCTCGACGGCTTGCAGCTGCTGACCCACACAAGGGCCGGCCACGCAGCGCCCCTCGCGAATGGTAAACATAGCGCCGTGGCTGGCGCAGTGGATCAGGCTTTTTTCATAATCCAAAAACACATCCGCCTGCCACTCCAGATTAATCCCCCGGTGCGGGCAGCGGTTGTGATAAAAAAATAACTCCCCATATTTTTTCACCACAAACAAAGCCACCCCCGCCAGCTCAAACCCCCGACACTGGGTCTCAGCCAAACCATTCGGATCAAACTCAAGCGATTGCCAGGCCATCTTTATAACCCCAAAAATTTGGAGACAGTTTACTTGCTTAAGAGGAAATTAGTAGAGCAGTGATTGTGGCCTTGGAGGCTTCGTTGTCGAGCCTTGTGGTGGGTAAGCTATTCTGAGGGACGCATAAATCCGTCCCTGGAGCTCTCGTCCGCCATCCCTGGCTCCCAAGCCCTCAGAATAGCTTACCCACCACAAGGCTCTACATTGTGCGGCTCAAGTAAATATTGCAGGCATGAATGCTCTAATTAAATAGGAAATACAAGCGGTGGGTGCGCAAGCACAAGCGAAGCTTGAAAACTCTTGGCAGGAGCCAAAGCGCGAGTGGAGCGGCAAGCAAAATCGCATTTTGCGCCGCCGCGCAGCGTGCGGGTCACGAAAAAATCATGGATGATTTTTTGTGACAGTAGGTAAAAAGCAAGGCCACGAGAATCTTGGCAGGAGCCAAAGCGCGAGTGGAGTGGCAAGCAGAGTCGCGCCTCTGCGCCGCCGCGTAGCGTGCGGAGCCGAATAAAAATCATGGATGATTTTTGTCGGTAGTAGGTAAAAAGAAGCCAAAGCGCG
>JAOXRV010000723.1 GCA_025800435.1 Cellvibrionaceae bacterium
CTTATCCGGCGCGTCGTGGTAGAAAGAGCCGTTAAGCATATCCTTCATACAATCATGTTCCGACACAAAGCCGATCACCTGATTGTCGTCGTCCACCACCGGGGCGCCGATTACCCCAGCTTTGAGCAGACTATCCACGGCTTCGCGAATATTGGCGTGATGGGAAATGGCGTGTGGATCATGATCCATATAATCGCGCACTGTTAAGCTTTTTACTGCAAGCGGCATAGAGTACTCCTTGGCGGTGACAGCGGGTTCGTTTTAAACCCATAGAAGTATCTTAGTGCGGAACTGGCAGCCCTACAAATGTATATTAGAAAAGTCTGATATGAATCAAGCGGCTGTGCTAAACCTCACCCTGGCAGATATTCCGGTAGCGCGACACCACCTGGGCCATACCCATTTGCAGTGACTCCACGGTAAGGCCGTGGCCGATGGAAACCTCCAGCAGGCCCGGTACCTGGCAGTACTTGCCCAGGTTTTCTAAATTGAGGTCGTGCCCGGCATTAACACCCAGGCCAAGCTCGGCGGCGGTCTCGGCGGCGCGGCAGTGGGCCTGAAAAATTGCCTCCAGCTCGGCGCTATTTTGTTTAAAGGCCCAGGCGTAGGGGCCGGTGTATAACTCGATCCGGTCGGCGCCCACTTGGCTGGCCAGTTTTATCTGCTCGACATCCGGGTCCATAAATAAACTGACCCGAATGCCCTGGCTTTTTAAGCGCGCAATAATAGGCGCTAGTCGCTCACCAGTTTGGCGCAGATTAAAGCCGTGGTCCGAGGTCAGCTGTTCATTGCTGTCGGGCACCAGGGTGCACTGCTCGGGCTTGGCCTGTTCAACCAGGGCAATAAAGCCTGGGTAATCGCCCAGGTCTTCGGCAAAGGGGTTGCCTTCAATATTAAATTCAATGTCATCGATGGTGCGGCATAAATCGGCCAAGTTGTGTACATCCCCCGGCCGAATATGGCGCTGATCCGGGCGCGGGTGTACGGTTAAACCATCGGCGCCGTTGGCCACACAAATTTTGCCAAAGCTGACCGGGTCGGGGTAGTTGCCCTCGCGGGAATTGCGCAGCAGAGCGATTTTATTTAAGTTGACACTGAGGGCGACTGGCATGATGCTTGTCCAAATGTTTTCCAATAATTTTGTGGTTATACTTGCTAAATAAGCAATGGGCAAGGGCGAGTGAATAATCTGCCATGAGCGACAGCAACGGCGAAAAATTACACAGCAGTTATCACGCGTCAATCGACGCCTATTTGGATGAGCTGTGGATGGAAAAAGGGCTGAGCGAAAACAGTCTCGCCTCTTACCGCCGCGACCTGCGCAGCTTTGCCTTGTGGCTGCAAAAAAATGGCGGCAGCGATTTGCTAGCGGTAGACCCGGTACAGTTACAGGCCCACCTGGCCTGGCGCCTAGAGCAGGGTTTAAGCGCCCGTTCCACCGCCCGTTTTCTCTCTTGTGTGCGCGGTTTTTACAATTTGCAACAGCGCGAAAACCGTATTGCCGACAACCCCGTCGCCCTCATCGATAGCCCTAAATTGCCCAAGGGCCTGCCCAAAACCCTGAGCGAGGCAGATGTGGATGAGCTGCTCAAGGCCCCAGATACCAGCGAGGCCCTGGGCCTGCGTGACCGCGCCATGCTTGAGTTGCTGTACGCCTGTGGCCTGCGGGTGAGCGAATTGGTCAGCCTTACCGAAAGCCAGGTAAACCTGCGCCAGGGCGTGATCCGGGTATTTGGCAAGGGCAGTAAAGAGCGCTTGGTGCCCATGGGCGAGGCCGCCATCAATTGGCTGCAGCGCTATATTAAAAGCGGCCGCCAGGCCCTGTTAAAAGGCCCCAGTTCGGTGCTATTCCCCAGTACCCGAGGTCAGCAGATGACCCGCCAGACCTTCTGGCACCGCATCAAGCACTGGGCCAAGGTGGCCGGTATCGACAAACCTCTGTCGCCCCACACCCTCCGCCACGCCTTCGCCACCCACCTGCTTAACCACGGCGCCGACCTCAGGGTGGTGCAGCTGCTGCTGGGCCACAGCGATTTATCCACTACCCAGATCTATACCCATATCGCCAATGAGCGCATGAAGAGCCTGCATCAAAAACATCACCCGAGGGCGGAACTCGGCCAATCTTCTTAGTTC
>JAOXRV010000727.1 GCA_025800435.1 Cellvibrionaceae bacterium
CCAGGCCACCAGATCGGTGCCGGTAATCAGTTCGGTAACCGGGTGCTCTACCTGCAAACGAGTGTTCATTTCCAGGAAGTAGAAGTTGCGTTCGGCATCGGCTAAAAATTCTACCGTGCCGGCGCCCACATAGTCACAGGCTTGGGCGGTGCGCACTGCCGCTTCGCCCATGGCTTTGCGCATCTCGGCGGTAACAAAGGCCGAGGGGGCTTCTTCCACCACCTTTTGGTGGCGGCGCTGAATAGAGCAGTCGCGCTCGCCCAGGTAGACACAGTTGCCGTGTTGGTCGGCAAATACCTGGATCTCAATATGGCGCGGTTCGACAATGGCTTTTTCTAAAATAATTTCGCCGTTGCCAAAGGCGTTTTGGGCCTCGGAACGCGCCGAGCCGATCAGCGCTTTAAATTCCGCTTCGCTGTGGGCGATACGCATACCGCGGCCGCCACCGCCGGCGGTGGCTTTAATCATCACCGGGTAGCCAATTTTATTGGCCTCGGCGACCATGGTGGCATCGTCTTGGTCGGCACCGCTGTAGCCGGGAATACAGGGTACATCGGCGGCCAACATGGCGAGCTTAGCCTGGCGCTTATTACCCATCATGTCGATGGCTTTAACCGGCGGGCCAAGAAAGGTAATGCCGGCGCTTTTACAGGCTTCGGCAAAGTCGGGGTTTTCTGACATAAAGCCGTAGCCCGGGTGTATCGCATTGGCGCCGCTGCGCCTGGCCGCATCGAGAATGGCATCCCTATTTAAGTAGGATTTGCCCACTTCGGCAGGGCCGATACAGACGGCCATATCCGCCGCTTGCACATGCAGGGCGTTGGCGTCGGCCTCGGAGTAGACGGCCACAGTTTTGTAGCCCAGTGATTTTGCGGTGCGCATTACCCGGCAGGCAATTTCACCCCGGTTGGCCACTAAAATGGTATCAAATTGATTGTGTGTCGACATGATTTTGTCTCTACTGTTATTCAGTATATTGTTGCTCTACTTACTTGCTATTGAGCCCACTTAGGCTTGCGTTTTTCAACAAAGGCCATGGTGCCCTCTGGGCCTTCACCCTGGCTTACTGCATCACTAAAGTTGCGCGCGGCGCCGTCGAGCAGGGCCTCGTGCTCTAGCTTGCCCACATTGAGCAAAATGGCCTTGGTCATGGCATTGGCCTCGGGGGCACATTGCTTAACTTGCTCCAGGGCTTGGGCGATAAGCGCTTCAAAGTCTGCATCGTCTTTGGCCACAGTGTGGACAATGCCAAGTTGTTTGGCCTCATCGGCGCCAATGCGCAAATTAAACAGGGCCAGGCGGCGCGCTTGGGTTAGGCCGACCCGCGCCACCACAAAGGGGGCGATCTGGGCCGGCGGCAAACCCATGCTGGTTTCGGGCAGGGCAAAGCGGGCAGTGGGGTGGGCAATACCCCAGTCGGAGATACAGGCGAGGCCAAAGCCACCACCCATAACCGTGCCTTCCAGCGCGGTGATCATGGCCTGGGGAATTTTATTGGCCAGGGTAATCATCTCGCCAAATTTGCGATTGAGTTTAAAAAACGCATCCGGGTCGCCTGCGGCCGCGGCCTTGCCGGCGCCGGACATATCTTTTAAATCACCGCCGGCACAAAAGTGGCCTTCGGCACCGCGAAACACCACCGCGCGGATCTCGCGTTTATCTTCAATCGCACTGAATAGCGCCACCATTTCCTCAACCATATTTAAGGTCATGGCATTGCGGCGCTGGGGGCGGTTAATGGTCACAAACAGGGCGTGATCCCGCTGCTCGACAATTAACTCTTTACATTCCGGTAGTGCTTGGCTCATGGCTGTCCCCTTAATTATTTTTTATGACGTGGAGAAATGTCCATCAGCTTGGTGATAATGCTGAGCATTACTTCGTCGGCGCCACCGCCGATGGAGGCCAGGCGCAGGTCGCGGTAGAAGCGAGCAATGCGGTTGTCCCACATAAAGCCCATACCACCCCAGTACTGCAGGCAGGCATCGGTAACTTCGCGCGATAAGCGGCCCACTTTGAGTTTGGCCATCGAGGCTTTCATGGTCACGTCTTCGCCGTTGATATAGCCTTCCACCGCGTTATAGGTCAGGGCGCGCAGGGCCTCTACCTCGGTTTGCAGCTCGGCCATGCGGTAGTTCACCACT
>JAOXRV010000382.1 GCA_025800435.1 Cellvibrionaceae bacterium
ATCATTTTGAACAACGAGCACACCGGCCAACCCACAGACAAGGATCGAGCTAACCAGTAACGCTTTTGGCAACCTGAAGCGCCAGACATGCAGCATCGCCACACCCGCCAGCACCATCCAAACCAGCGAGACCACCGCGCCACGATTGCCGCTAATAAAGTACGAGAGCACCAACACAGGGACCAAAAGATAAAGCGCAGCCAACCCAAATTGGCGCTGCGCCCACCAGAGTAAAACCGTGGTGAATGGAATCATCATCCAGCCAAACATAGGGTCTTCGCCGAACACACTGCTGATGCGCCCCGGATCTGCGGAAGCTTGGCCGAAGATATCGACCCCCACCGCGAACTGAAACCACGCATCCGCCACCCAAAATAGCAAAATGATAGCTAACCACTTGGCAAGCTGCGCATGGCTCTCAGCACTGTTTAGGCGTGAAATAACGAATACACCGGCAAAATAGAACCGCCACATACTAATGACGGTTTTAGCCCCTTTCTCAAGATAAGTAGCGTCAAGTAGCGATATTGCAGCGGGCAGCCAGAAACAGAGAAAAAAGGCGCTAAAGATACGTAAGCTGCTGCGCTGGCGAAGGCGCTCGCGGTTTGTTGTAAGGTCATAGATCCCCAGCAACGCCATAATAAGTGTCGGTAGTTCAAAGCTCACCCCAAACGGCTGCGCGAACACCGCCAACGCCACCAATACAACAGCGATATTCACAGCGCTATTTGGACTCCGTATCGCGGGCCACGTTTTGCTCGTAGAGCTTGGCTTCTTTTAGGAAGGCATAGAAAGCGTTCACCACACTTCCAATAAAGCCGCGCCGACCGTTTAAGT
>JAOXRV010000747.1 GCA_025800435.1 Cellvibrionaceae bacterium
CGGACGAGAGCCCCAGGGATGGGTTTATGCGTCCCCCGGAACCCCCACCGGACACAAGGCTCGGTATCGAAGCCACCTTTTTAAACCAAAACCAAAAAAACAAAACGGGGCACTAGGCCCCGTTAAAAGCTATCTAACCATTACCGAGATTAAACAATCTCGAACAGGCCAGCGGCGCCCATGCCGCCGCCAACACACATGGACACAACCGCCCACTTGGCACCGCGACGCTTACCCTCTAGCAAAATATGGCCAGTGGTACGCGCACCGGTCATGCCATAGGGGTGGCCGATAGAGATAGAGCCGCCGTTGACATTGTATTTGGCCGGGTCAATGCCGAGGTGATCGCGACAGTACAAGCACTGTACCGCAAAGGCCTCGTTTAGCTCCCACAGGTCGATATCGTCAACGCTCAGGCCGTGCTGCTTTAACAGCTTGGGAATGGCGTAGATGGGGCCAATGCCCATTTCCTCTGGCTCGTTACCCACGGTCATCATGCCGCGATAAATACCCAGCGGCTCGATATTGCGCTGCTCGGCCAGCTTACCGTCCATCACCACACAGGCCGAGGCGCCGTCGGATAGCTGGCTGGCGTTACCGGCGGTGATCACGCCGCCTTCGACCACCGGGTTTAGTCCCTGCAGGTTTTCCAGGGTAGTGGAGGGGCGGTTGCCCTCGTCTTTGCTTAGGGTCACTTCCTCGTAGGAAACTTCTTTGGTCTCTTTATCGACAATGGCCTTGGTGGCGGTGATGGGCACAATTTCATTATCGAACAGGCCGGCGGCCTGGGCGGCGGCGGTGCGCTGCTGGGACTCAAGTGAGTACTGGTCCATGGCGTCGCGGCTAATGCCGTATTTTTTGGCCACATACTCGGCGGTTTGCAGCATCGGCATATAGGCGTGCTCGTTCATTTTGATGACGTTTTCATCAAACTGCTCGGCGGCCATTTTGCTGTAAGGTATTTGCACGGCGGAGATATTGTCTTGGCCGCCGGCGACGATGCAGCTGTAGCCATCAACCATAATTTGTTTGGCCGCGGTGGCAATGGCCATCAGGCCTGATGAGCACTGGCGGTCAATGGTTTGGGCGCCGGCGGTTACCGGTACGCCGGCGACGATAGAGGCGGTGCGGGCGATATTGTTGGCGGCGGTGCCAGCGTTTAATACCGAGCCGATGATGACATCTTCGATCTCCGCACCGTCGATACCGGCGCGTTCAACCGCGTGCTTAATCGCGTGGCCAGTCATGGTGGGGGATTTGATATTGTTTAAGGCGCCGCGAAAGGCTTTGCCGATCGGGGTGCGGGCGGTAGAGACAATTACTGCTTCTTTAGTCATTGTTATTTCCTCGGTATAAGTCGGGTGTCAGTCTAGCGACTCTGGGGCGTATTGGCTTGGCCAATCACGCCCGGCTTTTGGGTGTATTACGCCAATTATTGGCGGTCGAACTGTTTAAAGGTCTTGCCCTCGCTGGCCAAGCGTTGCAACAAGGGGGACACTTGGAACCAAGTCTGACCGTAATCGCCCAGCTCGCTCTGATATTTTTTCAAGGCCTCAACCACGGTATCCAGGCCAATTTCATCAGCATACTGCATTGGCCCGCCCCGATAAACCGGGAAGCCATAGCCATTGCAGTAGATTACATCGATATCGCTGGCGCGGTAGGCGATGCCCTCGTCGAGTATCTGGGCGCCCTCGTTGATCAGCGGGTAGAGACAGCGCTCAAGGATTTCCTGGTCGCTGATCTGGCGGCGCGCTATGCCGTGTTTGGCGGCCAAGGCTTCGGCAATTTTTATCACCTCGGGGTTGCTCTGCTTGTTGCGGCCCTCGTAAATATAAAAGCCTTTGCCGGTTTTTTGGCCGTAGTGGCCGGCCTCGTAGAGGGCGTCACAGACGGCGGCATAGGCATCGTCGCGGCCGTACAGGGCTTCGCGGTTGCCCTGGCGGGTTAGGTAGCCGACGTCGATTCCGGCCAGGTCAATCATTGACGGCAGGCCCATGGCCAGGCCCCAGTGGTACAGTACCTTGTCGATCTGCTCGGGGCTGGCGCCCTCCATCACCAGGCGGGCAGCCTCGCGGCCGTAGGGCTCTAGCCCACGGTTACCGATAAAGCCCCAGCAGACCCCGGCCACCACCGGCATCTTGCGAATGGTTTGGGCCATTTTGATGGTGGTCATCAGCACATCGTCGGCGGTTTTGGCGCCGCGTACAATTTCCAGCAGGCGCATCACATTGGCGGGGCTAAAAAAGTGCAGGCCAATCACATCTTGGGGGCGGCTGGTGGCGGCGGCAATTTCGTCGACATCCAGGGTGGAGGTATTGGTGGCGAGGATGGCGCCGGGTTTACAGGTTTTATCCAACTGGGCAAATACCTGCTTTTTGATGTCCATATTTTCAAACACCGCCTCGATCACCACGTCTACCTGGGCCAGGTCGGCGTAGTCCAGGCTGCCCTGAATTAGGCCCATGCGCTCTTCCACCTGGGCCTCGCTTAAGCGGCCTTTTTTGGCGCTGATCTCGTAGTTATTGCGAATCACCCCAAGGCCGCGCTCCAGCGCCTCGGGTTTGACTTCGAGCAGGGTGACGGGAATGCCGGCGTTGGCAAAGTTCATGGCGATGCCGCCGCCCATGGTGCCGGCGCCAATTACGCCCACCTTGGCAATCGGGCGCAGCGGGGTTTTGGGGTCAACCCCAGGGATTTTGGTGGCCGCGCGCTCGGCAAAAAAGATATGTTGCTGGGCGCGGGCCTGGGGGCTGGCGGCGCATTGCTGGAACAGCTCTGCCTCTTTCGCCAGGCCCTCGGCCAGGGGCAGTTCACAGGCCGCTTCAATACATTGAATATTGCGCTCGGGGGCAAAAAAGCCACGGGTTTTGCGGGCGATAGATTGGCGAAACTCGGCAAAAAATTCGGCGCCGGGGTTTTCCACGCTTAGATCGGCGCAGGTTTTACAGGGCGCGCCCTGGGCCAGCAGCTCTTCGGCGTAGGCGATGGCGGCCGCCACAAAGTCCGCTGGCTCGCCTTCAAAGATGCGGTCGATGGCACCGGCTTGCAGCAGTTTGCCCGTCGCCACCGGCGCGCCGCTGGTGCCCATTTGCAGGGCCATCTCGGCGCCAATTAAACGGGGCAGGCGCTGGGTGCCGCCGGCACCGGGCAGAATGCCGATATTGACCTCGGGCAGGCCGCATTTTGCCTGGGGCAGGGCAATGCGGTAGTCACAGGCCAGGGCCAGCTCAAAGCCGCCGCCTAAGGCCATACCATTGATGGCCGCCACCACGGGTTTGCTGGCGTTTTCGATATCAACTAGCAGTTGGGGCAGGCGCGGCTCACGATCAAAACCGCCGCTGGCAAACTCGGCAATATCGGCGCCGCCGCAAAACAGCTTGCCGGCCGAGGCGATCACAATGGCTTTAACATCTGGATTGGCCAGGGCGGTTTCCAGGCCGGCTTTAATGGCCTGGCGCAGGGGGTGGCCGAGGCCGTTAACCGGGGGAGAATCTAAGGTGATTAGGGCAATCTGGCCTTTTTGCTGATAGTGGGCAGGGGTGGTCATTATTCGCTTCCTGTAAGTCTGTGCCGGGTTTAGAACCAGCTGTCTTGCATGGCAAAACAGCTGTCATCGTTAGCCTTGAGAATATCCGCCTGATGATTAATCTCGGGCAGCTCCCAGCGGATATAGTACTGGGCCGCCTGCAATTTACCACGGTAGAAGTTGGCTTCCTGTTCGTGTAAATCGCCGTTTAAGGCGCGCTCGGCAATCATCGCCTGTTTTAGCCACAGCCAGCTTACCAACACCCGCCCAAACAGGTCGAGGTAAACGGTGGCATTGGCCATGCCCAGGTCAATCTCGCCCTTGCCCAGGGTGCCCAGCAGGCTCATGGTGGTGCTGTCCAGGGTTTGCATGCCCTCGCCCAGGGCCTCGGCCCAAGGGGCCACTGTGGCCATGGTTTTGGCCTCGCTAATGGTGGTTTCCATCTCGGCTTTTAGGGCTTGGTAGCCGGCCATACCGCCCATGGGTACCTTGCGCCCCAGCAGGTCTAGGCCGTGAATTGCTTCGGTGCCCTCGTGGATCGGGTTGAGGCGGTTATCGCGGTAGTACTGCTCCACCGGGTATTCGCGGATATAGCCGGAGCCACCCAAAATTTGGAGCGCGTGGTTGTTGGCGGCTAGGCCGTATTTACTGGGAAATGACTTCACCATAGGCGTAATTAGATCCAGTAATGTGAAGGCTTGCTTACGGGCCTCTTCAGTGGTGGCGGTATTGGAGTCTTCGAACAGGCTGGAGGCGTAAAAGCACAGCGCCATGGAGCCTTCCACATAGGCTTTCTGCGCCAGTAGCATACGCCGCACATCGGCGTGTTCAATAATATTGACCTGGGGCGAGCTGGGGTCCTTTTCTGAGGGCAGTCTGCCCTGGGGGCGGTTGCGGGCGTAATCCAGCGAGTAGTTATAGCCCTGGTAGCCAAGTACTGCGGCACCCAGGCCAACGCCGATGCGAGCCTCGTTCATCATCTGGAACATATAGCCCAGGCCTTGATGGGGCTCGCCTACCAAATAGCCCACGGCGCCGTCTTTTTCACCAAAATTGAGCACGGTGGAGGTGGTATTGCGGTAGCCCATTTTGTGCAGTAGTCCGGCTAAGGCCACATCGTTGCGTTGGCCCAGGCTGCCGTCGTCGTTGACTAACACCTTGGGGCAAATAAACAGGGAGATACCCTTGGTGCCCACCGGCGCGCCTTCGATCTTGGCCAGCACCATATGGATAATATTGTCGGTCAGTGAGTGGTCACCGCCGGAGATATACATTTTCTGGCCGAAGATGCGGTAAGTGCCGTCGGCCTGGGGCTTGGCACTGCTGCGAATATCCGCCAGGGCCGAGCCCTGGTTGGGCTCGGTCAGGGCCATGGTGCCAGTGGCGCTGCCGTCCATCATCAGCGGCAGGTATTTTGCCTTGAGTTCTTCACTGGCAAAACTGTGAATCAGGTTGGCTGCGCCCAGGGTTAAAAACGGGTAGCCGGTAGAGGCGATATTGGCGGCTGAGATATAGCTCATGGCGGCGCGTAGAACTATCTCTGGCATTTGCATGCCGCCCTCGTCGAAATCGTAGTGGGCGGCCAAAAAGCCAGCCTCCACAAACGCATTCCAGGCATCCTGGGTTTCGGGGATCATATGCACTTTTTCGCCGTCGAAGCTTGGCTCATTGGCATCGCCCTTGGCGTAGTGGTTGGCGAAGTACTTCTCGGCAATGGTTTTGGCGGTATTGAGAGTGGCGTCAAACACCTCACGGGAGTGTTCCTGGTAACGGGGACGCTCAAGTAGGGCCTCGCTATCGAGGAACTCATATAGCAAAAACTCAAGGTCGCGGTCGTTTAGCAGTGGGGTGGTAGACATAATACTGTTCTCGTTCTGCTTTCGTGTTTAGGTTTTGGTATTCAAGTATAGGGGTATTCCCTTATTTTATAGCAAGGGCCAGCCGGATCAAGGGTTGATCCGGCCAAATTGACTTAAGCGATTAGGGTGGTGCCGCCATCGACGGGGATAATTTGCCCGGTAATAAAGGCCCCGGCCTTACTGGCGAGCATCAGCGCCACCCCGGCAATATCACTGGGCTCGCCCCAGCGATGCATGGGGATGGCGGCACATTCGGCGGCAAAGCCCTCTGGGTCTTGTGATAAAAACTCGGTCATCTTCGAGTAGAAGCGCCCGGGGGCAATGGCGTTGACGCGGATATGGCTGTCGGCCAGTTCCTTGGCCAGCACTCGGGTTAATTGGTGTACCGCCGATTTGCTGGCGGCATAGCTGAAGTTATCCAGGCCGTTGCCGACAATGCCGGCGATAGAGCCAATATTGATGACACTGGCCCAGTCGTCTTGTTTGGCATTGGCCTTGAGCAGTGGCAATAGGGCCTGGGTTAAAAAGAAGGGGCTTTTGGCGTTGATATCCATCACCTTATCCCAGCCCTTTTCGGGGAACTGGCCAAACACCCCGCCCCAGCCGGTGCCGGCGTTGTTGACCAATACATCGATATGGCTCTCGTGCTGGTTCAGCACCGTGGCCAGGGCGGCAATGCCCTCGGCACTGGCTACATCGCCGGGCAGGGCGATGCACTCGCCGTATTGGCTAAGATCTTTGGCCGCTTCAATACAGGGCTCAGCTTTGCGCGCGGTGATATACACCCGCTTGGCGCCGGCCTCCAAAAACCCCTGGGCCATATAGAACCCCAAGCCCCGGGAACCCCCGGTAATCACACAAACTTTACCCTGCATTCCGAATAGATTATTGAGCATAAGGACCTCCGTAATTATTTTGTCCAAGCCTAACAAAGATTGCATGGGCGGTAATATTTATTCGGGTGATACTGGGGTATTCAGGTCTGGAGTATTTGGGGTCAGGCCTTTGGATTTGGGGTCAGGCCTTTGGATTTGGGTATAGAGTTTGGTGCGGCAAGCTAGAGAGCCTTGGGGTGGGTAGTAGGGTCTGGGGGCTTGGGAGCCAGGGATGGCGGACGAGAGCTACAGGGACGTATTTACCGCGTCCGCCAGACCCTACTACCCACCCCAAGGCTCGTGGTCGAAGCCCCAGATCAACACGGCTATATCGAAAGACCTGACCCCAAATCCCTGAAGCCACTGTTCTAAAAGCCTAAACCCTAAGGGTGAGAATTTGGTAGTATGCTAAGGGTTTTCCCTAGGTGATAATGCCCATGGACAGTTTGGAGCCGAGCCAGTCACTGGCTCAGTACAATGAGGCGCGCTATCGCGTTCTGGCCGAGGAGTCGGGGGTGATGATTACCCTGCACCGGCCCGGCGATTGGGCTTATATTGCGGTTAATCCAGCGGTTGAGAAGCTAACCGGGATGAGGCCCGAGGAGTTGTTGGGGCGGCCGGTGTACGAGATATTCCACCCGGACGATGCCTTGGCGATGAAGCACAAGCTGATCCCAGCGATCAAAAAACATGGCACTCGCACCTTCCGCTATCGCACCCGCAATCGCGATGGCGAGTACCGCTGGGTGGAGAGCACCCACCGCTCAGTGCGCGACCCCGAAACTGGCGCGCTGACCGAAATAGTGGCGGTAACCCGAGATGTGCAGCAGGAGGTAGAGGCCGAGCAGGCCCTTAAACGTCTGGCCGATGTGGTCGAAGCCAGTGGCGATTTTATTTTATTTTGCGACCGCCAGCTGCAGGTGCAGTACCTCAATGCGGCGGCCCTTAATGCCTGGGGCCTGGGGGGCGAGGACAAACCCCATTTAAAAGACTTGATGAGCCTGTCGAGCTACCAAAAACTGCGCACTATTGGGCTGCAACTGGCCGAGCAAAATGGCCGCTGGCAGGGGGCTATAAAAATTGATGGTGTTGAGGCTCAGGGCCGCTACTGGCAACTGGAACAATTGCTGGCCCCGGCCGAGCACAGCCCCTATTACTCTTTGATTATTCGCGACCGCAGCGAGCAAAAGTGCAGTGAGGCAGCGCTTAAAGAAAAGCAGGAGCAGCTTACCCACAGCGCCCGCCTGATGGGCCTGGGTGAAATGGCCAGCGGCCTGGCCCATGAAATTAATCAGCCACTGGCCAGCTTGTTAAATTACGCCCGTGGCGCCCTGCGCAAACTGGACAAGGGCGAGACCATCGGCCCCGAACGTTTGCAGGGCCTGCTGCAAAGTATGGAAAAACAAGCCCAGCGCGCCGCCAATATTATCGAGCGCCTGCGCGCCATGGTGAAAAAAACACCTTACCGGCCCGAGCCACTGGAGCTTGGCCAAAGCCTGCAAGAGGCCCGAGATTTTATTGGCCACGAATTAGAGCAAGCCGATATACGCCTGCAGTTAAAGCTGCCCGAACAGGGCGCTTGGGTGCGGGCCGACAAAGTGCAGCTGCAACAGGTGTGGCTCAATTTGTTCAGCAATGCTATCGATGCTCTATCAGGCCTTGAGGGGCGTCAGGGGCAAATTGATATTGAGCTGCAACAAGGCACGGCGCCAATGTGGCTACTGAGCTTCCGAGATAATGGTCCGGGTATTGCGGCCCCGCAATTGGCGCAAATTTTTGAGCCCTATGTCAGTCATAAACCCAAGGGGCTCGGCCTCGGTTTGGCCATATCCCGCTCAATTATCGAGAGTTGGGGTGGCCATATTGAGGCGCACAGCGACGCTACCAGTTACAGTTGTATCAGCGTGCGCTTGCCGGCGCTAATGGAGAAAAAATGATTATCGAGGTAAACCAAGCGCCTGTTTATATAGTCGACGACGACAGCGATTTTCGTGAGTCGCTGGCCTGGCTATTGGATAGCGGTGGTTATCAGTGCCGCGGCTTTGCCAGTGCCGAGGCATTTTTAGAGGCCTACCAGGGCGAGGCCGCCTGTTTATTATTGGATGTGCGCATGGGGGGCATGAGCGGGCTGGAGCTACAACACCAATTGTTAGAGCGCGATTACCTGCTGCCGGTAATTTTAATCACCGGCCACGGCGATGTGCCGATGGCGGTTGAGGCGATGAAAAACCACGCGGTCGATTTTATTAGCAAACCCTTTGATGACAGCCAACTACTGGCCCTGTTGCAGCGGGTGATGGCTGAGTTGCCCCAGCGTTTCAAACGCCAGGCCCTGCGTCACCAGGCTCGGGCCGGCTGGGCCGAATTAAGCGGGCGCGAGCGCGAGGTAGCCGTGCTGGTGGCTGAGGGGCTCAGCAATAAGGCCCTGGCTGAGGCCCTGGGGATTAGTATTAAAACCGTGGAAATTCACCGCAGCCGGGTAATGAAAAAAATGGCTGCCCAGAGCCTTGCCCAGTTGGTAAAGATGTTGGGTACGCTAGCACAGCCATAACTTCCATATTTCCTCCATATTGGCTGCAAGCTTGCCGCCTAATATGCATTCTAAGCTTTGGTGGCTGGCACCGAGCAGGCCGCTGAAGTGATGCAATGATGCAAACAACGAGGAACTGACTATGTATAATGTAAAATCTCTGCTGGCCCTTGTGACCTTGGGTTTGGCAACTCAAGCCTATGCCGGTGGTCACTTTGGTGGTGGTCACTTTAATAAAGAAGAGCTGGACAGCAATGGCGATGGTAAAATCAGCCGCGAAGAAATCGCCGCCGCCAAGGCCGCCAACTTCGCCAAGGCCGATGCCGATGGCAGTGGCAGCTTGAGCCAGGCCGAGCTGGAAGCCTTCCGCAGTGAGCGGCGCGAAGCCCGCCGGACGGCCCGATTTGCCAAGCTGGATGCGGATGATGATGGTAGTATTTCCGAAGCCGAGTTTGTTAGCCTAAGCCCGGATGATCGGGAGCAAATTGCCAAAAATATATTTGCCTTGGCCGATGCCGATGGCAATGGTGCGGTTAGCCCGGAAGAGCTGGCCGGCCTGCGTGAGAAGCGCGACGAGTTAGGTTTTGCACGCCTTGATGCCAATGGCGACGGCGCTATCTCTGAAGAGGAATTTACCGAGCGCCCAAAACGCAATTTCAAGCGTCGCGCTAAGTAGTTATTCCTTAATAAGGTAATCGATGAAACTTAGAACCAAGCTATTTATTGCCTTTATCTGCGCCACAGCCAGCGTTACGCTGGCTGTGGCCGCTTGGGTGAACCACAGCTTTGACCGTGGTTTTCGCGATTACCTCAATCAGATGGCGCTGCAGCGAGCTGCCCCAGTGGTGGCCACTATGCAGGATTATTATCAGCGTCACGGCAGCTGGGATGAGCTGCGCAATAACCATCGTCGCTGGCGCCGGCTGCTGCTGTTTTCCATAGCCCAAGATCGAGGCCTGGGCGATGCCGTCAGTTTTGATGCCCGACGCGAATTTGAAGCGCGAGATCGAGATTGGCGCGATCGAGACGAAGATAACCGCCGCCACCGGCCGCCAAAAAAAAGAGTAACCGATCTGGGTTGGTTGCGATTGTACGACCGCGATGAAGACTTTGTGGTGGGCCCTAAGCGCTGGCCGCGCGAGTGTCTTAAGCGCCCGATTGAGGTCGACGGTGAAGTGGTGGGCTATATCGGCGTGCGCCCCATCTCTATTCATACCGATCGAATCGGTACACAGTTTCGCAACCAACAGTTAAAAAGTTTGGCCGCGGTGGTATTGGTGGTCATCGCTGTTTCCGCCCTGTTAGCTTGGGTATTGGCGCGGCATTTAACCGGCCCCATCGCCGCCTTAACCCGCGCCGCCAATCAACTGGCCGCCGGCGATTATCAAACTCGGGTATCGGTTCGGGGTAAAGATGAGTTGGCTACCCTCGCTGAAGATTTTAACCAGCTGGCCCTGGCCCTAGAGCGCAATGAAAAATCTCGCCAACAGTGGATTGCAGATATTTCCCATGAGCTGCGCACGCCACTGGCGGTATTGCGCGGTGAGATTGAGGCAGTAATGGATGGGGTGCGGCGCTTGGATGAGAGTAGGGTGCAATCGCTGCACGGCGAAATCCTGGCCCTTAGCCAACTGGTGGACGATCTCTACCAACTGGCACTATCCGATGTGGGTGCCCTGGATTATCGCTTTGAGGCACAGCCAGTCAGTGATGTACTGGGCTTGAGTATCGATGCCTTTAGCGATCGCTTTAACAAGGCCGGCCTGCGGTTCGAGACAGAGGGCCTCGATCGCTTGAGCGGCACCATGCGCGCCGACAGCAATCGCTTAGCCCAGTTGTTTAACAACTTATTTGAAAACAGTATTCGCTATACCGACAGCGGCGGCAGGGTAAAGTTGAGTGCCAGTCAATCTGAGCAATCGCTTGAATTGCGCCTTGAAGACTCGGCCCCCGGTGTCGCGGCCGCTGATCTGGAGAAAATTTTCGAACGCTTGTATCGAGTCGATCAATCTCGCAGTCGTGAGCATGGCGGGTCTGGCTTGGGCCTGGCCCTGTGTCGCAATATTGTCGAGGCTCACGGTGGGGAAATTCGCGCCGAGGCATCGGCTCTGGGCGGGGTGGCGATTATTATTCAACTGCCGCGGGTGGGGGGTTGAGCATGAGCAGTGGTCATATTTTAATTGTCGAAGATGAGCCTAAGCTGGCGCTATTATTAAAGGACTACCTGGCGCGCGAGCTGTATCAAGTCAGCTGCCTACACGACGGTGACGGTGTCTTGGATTTCGTACGCGAGCAGGGACCAGATCTTATTTTGCTCGATTTAATGCTGCCCGGCAAAGATGGAATGAGTATCTGCCGAGAGCTGCGCCAGTTTAGCAATGTGCCGGTTATTATGACCACCGCTCGGGTTGAAGAAATAGACCGCCTGTTGGGCTTGGAGTTGGGCGCTGACGACTATATTTGTAAACCCTATAGCCCCCGAGAAGTTGTGGCCCGTGTTAAAACCGTGCTGCGTCGCTTCGGGCCTGCGGGCTCGGTGCCGCCAGACCGCAACAAAGTGCAGGTAAACGAAGAGGCCTATGAGGTAAGGTTGGGAGATAAACTGCTGGAGCTTACCCCGGTTGAATTTCGTTTGTTTTTGTTTTTATACCAACACCCGGCCCAAGTTTTTTCTCGCAGTCAGCTGATGGATAAACTCTACAGCGATGGCCGAATTGTTACCGACCGCACTGTCGATAGCCATGTCAAAAACCTACGGCGCAAACTCAGCGCCGCCGATCCAGAGCAAGAGTTAATTCGCTCTATATACGGTGTGGGTTACCGTTACGACCCCTGAACATTGCCGATATACCCCTCGCTTTTAAAGGGTAAACGGGTTAGTCTCCCCATCGGGTGCTGCATGGCTTTTATTGCAGCGGTGTTAATGGGTTTGCTTGGCATATTTCACTAATGCAAGAACAAAATACTAAAAATTCTGCTAATTCTAAGCAGAATGGTCTTTCCCGCCTGGGGCGGAAGCTTTCCGGCCAATCGGGCATTGTTAATTTAATGGATGATTTGGGTGAGGCCTTGGCCATCAACCCAGAGATGATTTTTATGGGCGGCGGCAACCCCAGCCGTATCGATGCGCTGGAGGTAATCTTTGCCGAAAAACTGCAGGCGGTACTCGATGACGAGGCCGAGCGTCACAAACTGTTTGGTATTTATCAATCGCCCCAGGGTGACCTGGCCTTTTTAACTGCCTTGGCCCAGTTGTTGAAGCAAGAGTTGGGCTGGCCTGTGAACGCTAATAATATTGCCGTTAGCAATGGCTCTCAATCTGCGTTTTTTAACTTGTTTAATATGTTTGGCGGCCAGCAGGATGACGGCAGCTTTAAAAAGATTCAGCTACCCCTGGCACCCGAGTATTTAGGCTATGGCGATGTCGGAGTCGATGAGGGGCTGTTTCGCGCCGCCAAGCCCCGTATCGAAGAGTTGGAAGGTAATCTGTTTAAATATCGGGTCGATTTTGACGAGCTTAATATCGGCGATGATGTGGGTGCAATTTGTGTCTCTCGCCCCACCAACCCCACCGGTAATGTGCTGACCGATAAAGAGATTGAGAAGCTCGATAAGCTGGCCCGTAAAAAGGGTATACCGCTGATTATCGACGGCGCCTACGGTGTGCCTTTCCCAAATATGATTTTTGCTGAGGTCCAGCCCCACTGGAACCATAACACCATTGTGGTGCTGAGCTTTTCCAAGCTTGGCCTGCCCGGTGCCCGCACCGGCATTGTGGTGGCCAATGAAGACGTTATCCGGGCCTTTACCAATACCAATACCATTGTCAATTTAGCCTGTGGCACCTTGGGCCCCTGTATTGGTAAGCAATTATTTGCTGACGGCTCTATTTTGGATGTTAGCAACAATATTATTAAACCCTACTACCAAAATGCCTGTCAGCAAGCCCTGGCGGAAATTCGCCTGCAGTTTGGCGATTTACCCTACCGGGTGCACAAGCCCGAGGGTGCAATGTTCTTTTGGATTTGGTTTAAAGACCTGCCGATTAGCAGCGAGCTATTGTATCAACGTCTAAAACAGCGCGGTGTGTTGGTGGTGGCCGGGCATCACTTTTTCGTGGGCCTGGATGAAGACTGGGATCACAAGCACCAGTGTCTGCGTGTTACCTATAGCCAAACACCCGAGGTGGTGGCCGCTGGCATTGCAATTATTGCCGAAGAAGCGCGGCGCGCTTATTCAGATATACCCTAGGCCTTTCTCCAATCGGCTGCCGGGCAGGCAGCCTTTACCAGCTTGAGCTATGGTTCTAAGAGTGCTTAAAAACCTTGCTGGGCATTGCCTGAGCAAATTAAATTAGCATGCTTATGTTCACGCACAATGCTGGTAGACGCTGCCCGCACAACCCGAGAAGGTAAAGGAATGACCCAGAAACAATATCGCCTAGTTACCCGCAGTGACTTTGATGGATTGGTCTGCGCGGTACTGCTAAAACATTTACAGCTGGTGGATGAAATTGTTTTTGTGCACCCCAAGGATATGCAGGATGGCAAGGTCGAGATCAGCAATAACGATATCACCACCAATTTACCCTATGTGCCCGGTGTGCACTTAGCATTCGATCATCACTATTCAGAAACTTTGCGCAACGATGTAGAGCCGGGCCATATAATTGACGCCGATGCCCCCTCAGCAGCGCGTGTGGTGTTTGATCACTACGGTGGTTTTAATGCTTTCCCTGCAGCTTGGGCAGATATGCTTGACGCGGTGGATAAGGCAGACTCAGCCATGTTTACCCAGTCGGAAATTCTCTATCCCAACAATTGGGTGCTGCTCAATTTTATTATGGATGCGCGTACCGGGCTCGGGCGGTTCCGCGATTTTACCATTTCGAACTACGATTTGATGATGAAGTTGATTGACTGCTGCTCAACTATGCCCATCGAAGATATACTGCTGCTAGAAGATGTGCAGGAGCGGGTGGAAATGTATCAAGATCACAGCTTGTTATTTATGGATCAGATACGTCGCAACACTACCGTGTATGATAATTTGGTGGTACTAAACTTACAGGAGCAAGATCCGATTTGGGCCGGTAACCGCTTTATGGTTTACGCCCTATTTCCAGAGGTTAATGTGTCCATCCACCGCTTGTGGGGCTTGCGCAAACAGAATACGGTATTTGCCGTGGGGCGATCCATTCTTAAGCGCAATAGCAAGGTCAATATCGGTGAGCTAATGCTGGACTACGGCGGCGGCGGCCACGAGGCCGCAGGAACCTGTCAGGTGAGCAACGACGTGGCCGATAAGGTACTGGAAGAGTTGATAGAGCGCTTGACCATGAAGGAGCCCGTATCATCCTAACGGGTAGCTTGGCTGCAGAAAAAAACCGGTGATCTCACCGGTTTTTTTTGCTTGCTAATATTGCCTATGCCCCAGCCCGCAGCTTTGCGCGCCCCAGCCAGCCAAGCCCCAACAGTAGCATTAATAACAGCAGCGGTTGGTTAACGGGAATGGCAGGGGTGAAGTTAACGGTTGCTCGGCTTAAGGTGCCAAAGCTAAAGCCTGGGTTGGGGGTTAATGGGTTACCGAGTAAATCACTGATGGTCGCCCCGCCCGGCAGTTGGATGGGGCTACTGGCGCTAATCCCGTCACTGTCAAAGTCGGTGCTTATCAGGGTGTAGCGAAAAGTCAGCTGAGTGCCGCCAGAGCCGCTCGTATAGTCGGCATTGACGCTATTGCCGCCGATATCCAGTGGCAATTGGGGGGTTCCGCTGACATTAACCGGCTCGCTAAATTCGATAATAAAATCTAAGTTGTCGCCGGTTTGGTAGCGGCCGTCGGCCGGTGGCGCGGTGCTGCCGCTACCGGGCAAATTCTCCGTCGGCGGGATGCCGTCGATGCTTACCCCGACCAATGGTGATACCGCGCTAAAGCCCGCGCTGTCGAGATTGTTGGCATTGCCGACATCGACAATATCGGTAACTTCCCCGGCTGCTACGGTAATCGCGGTCATGTCTGCTGCGGTGTCCAGCGCATCGCCGTTAACCACGGTGTAGCGAAAGGTCAGGGTGTTGCTGGCCCCGGGGTTGGGGCTCACCACGGTCGCACTGCGATCAACGCCGCCAATATTAATGGTGACGCTGGGGCTGCCGCTGGCCGTGACGTCTTCGCTAAAGGTTAGCAGCACTTCTAATACGCTCCCGACAATATAAGTGCCGCCGGCCGGTGGGGTTTGACCGGTAATGGTGGGGTCGGTGGTATCCACCAGCACGGTGGGCAGGTTAGTGGCGGTGGCGTCGGCATCTAAGGAGGCGGCGTTGGTACTGGGGTTGCCGGTCAAGGTGGCGCCACCGGCGAGCACAATATCGCCGGCGATATCAATGCCGTCGGTGTCGGTCAGGGTAGTGGCCGCGCCCACTGTATAGCGAAACACCAGTGGATTGATATTGGTGCCAGTGCTGATCAGGGTGGCGTTGACCGAGTCACCACCGACAGTCAGGGGTAGGGTCACACTGCCGCCGCCAAGGGCGATATCAATACCTTCATCATAGGTAATGGATATATCGATATTACCAGTTTCGCCATAGGTGTTGCCCGGCGCGTTAATGGCGGTGATATTTTCCGCCACCGCCAGTTGCGATAGCAGGGCTGCGAGGCCAATAGCCAATAGGGGTTTTATTGTCGAGCGAAACTTGTCTAACAAATGAGTTAGTAAAGGGAAAGCCTTAAGGCTGGTCATGTTGCAACTCCTGTGCACTCAAACCGCAGTGTGATCGTTGATAGATACCTCGATTCGTTCAGCTGGGGCGACTCCCTGAAGCACTGGTGTTCGGTGCTTTGCCACAGCGTTCGCTAATGCTAGCCCAACAACCGTGCTGGGGGTAGTGAAATCTTATCGTTGGCAGAATATTGGCGTCTGGTTGCTTATGTTTTGGCTGGAAGGTGCGTTATCGCCACTGTTCCCAGGCATCCATCACTTTAATCGAGTAGCGATAGCTGCCATAGCTGCCATTGTAGCGGGCAAGTGCCTCGGGCCAGCGGCCTTTGGCGCGGTCGAGGTAGTGGCGCAAAATTGTGCAGCCATAGCGCAGATTGGTGTCCATTTGGGTTAAGTTATCTTGGCTGCGGCCAATTTCATTTTTCCAAAACGGCATAACTTGCATCATGCCCTGGGCGCCAACCCGGGAGATGGCAAAGCGGTCGAAGTGGCTCTCTACTTGAATCACCGCCAGTACCATTTCCGGTGGCAGTTGTACCCGGCTGGCCTCGCGGTGCACGGCCTTGAGTATTTTTAAGCGGTGTTCCGGGTCTTTGATATAGCGGGATAAA
>JAOXRV010000752.1 GCA_025800435.1 Cellvibrionaceae bacterium
GCCCCTATCTTAAACCACAGGCTTTGGTACCAAGCTGGTAAAACCCTAAACTGGCGCGTCAGGGTATCTGCGGACCACTGCCCTAGCGCATCGGCGGCCTGAATTGTTAGTTGATGGCGCCCGGGGTTTATCGCCGCCAAGTAAATACTGCGCTCCCCCGCCGACATTTCCACCCAGGGGCCCCGATTGAGTTGATAGCGAAAGCGAATCGCTTCAGGGGTGCGAAAATCGAGCGCACTTAGGGCAAGGCTAACGCTATTATTCGGCAGCGCAAGCTCAAAATCCGTATCCAGTGTGAGGGTCTGATCTTTTTCGCCCAGCTTAAGCTCGGCTATTACCAGTGCCGGCGAGCTTGGCCCAGCGTTTATTTCAATAAGCCCCAACAGCTGGGCCGCATTCTCCAGCGCCAACCACACAAGGCCATTGTTATCGTATAGCGCGGCGTTGATTTGTGCCGACCCCAAAGCGGTGTCTTGTAGCTGCTGGTATTCTATATGTTTGAGCTGGGCACCCGTTTTAGCATCAAACACAAACAGGCCATTATTATTACTGAGCGCCCACAGCCGCTTGGGTTGCGGCCGCAACAACGCGCTAAATTGCGTCCCCACAAGTTTATCTGCCGGTTGAATGAGCTCCGGGCTGATCAGTAAATCCGCACTGGGTCTAAAACGAAGCAGACCAAAATCCGCGCCAGCAGCCCAAATATAATCGCCGACCAAGGCCAGTTGATTGACCGCTAGGGCTTGCTCTGCGCCTTGCAGGGTTCGGTAGCGCAAGCGCTTAAAGTTGCGGCTAGCCGCTCGTTTGACATAGACCCCGGCACTGGTGCCAACATAAATATCACCACTGGCGTGCTGACACAGGCTCAGCCCTGCGATGGTATCGCGGCCATAACTTGGCAAGCTGTAGTTTTCAAACACATCACTGCCCTCGGCCAGATAGCTAAGCCCTTGGGCATGGGCCAACCACAGGCCACCGGTGGCATCTACCAGCAAGGCATTTATCGCCTTAGTTGGCAAGCCATGCAGATTGCCTGGCTCTTGCTGATAGAGTTTGGCGTTTGCGCTTATGGTATCGAAATACACCAGCCCCTGATCCGTAAGCAGCCACAAACCGGCGTCCTGATCGGCCACCATCTTATCGATTTTATCGCGGCTAAACCGGCGCCAGTTATAGCCATCGCTGCGTTGCAAACCATCTTCCCCGGCCAGCCACAGGTAGCCCCGGCTGTCTTTACTAATGGCGCTAGGGCGCAGGCTATCAAACTGCCCCAGGGGGAAGGTTCTCAGCTCCAGCGCGTCAATCGAAGATTTATCAGCACTGTGCAATAGTGGACTTAGAAAACACAAACATAATAGAACAACACAGATGCTTATTTGGCGGGGATAAGCGGTATTTTTAGAGTGTAACGGTAATCGCTTGTCAGCCATTTGCGGCATCGACTTTGGATCTCCAGCACTGGGGGTTTAAGGTAAGAACAGCTCCTATTTCAGTATATGACAAGAAAATAAAAACGGGGGATTATGCTGTTAAAGCATATTTAAGCGTCAGCGATAGGCCTTGTCGGCAAGCCCAATAACGGTTTACAAAACCTCTGCCAGCAGCTTCTGATTAAGCTTGCGCCACTGGGGTAAACTGCGCTGGCTACTGGCCTTAAGCTTCTTGCCGCGCGCCTTAGCCAGCCACAGGTTCTCACCGTTAAAACTGTAAACTGGCAGCAGGTCTTGACGACGCGACGCCGGTAAAATCCGCAAATTAATGTTATCCATAATGAGCGGCTCAGCATCCGGCCGCTCATAGTAGGCAAGCACCATATGGGCCTGGTTGTACTGAATCGCCTTAACATAGGTAATTCTGAGCTTTGCGGTCGATACCCGGGTTTCTTTGAGGGTGAAGTACTTGGCAATTGAGTAGTCTTCACAGTCGCCGCCATTGGTACCCAACATTTCAATTGGCGTGGCCCAGTAGTCTTCGCGGCCCCAGTGACGCTGGTCGCTCACCCAGCGGATACGATTAAAAAAGTCATTGGAGCTGCGCAGTTTCTTGGGTTCGCTCACGGGCTTGCCGGTATTGGCATTGCGACTCATCAGCTTGCGCCAGTCCGCTACCCGGGTACGGGCACGGCTGCCATACTTACGCTCGACCTTGGCCAGCAATTGATCATTGATACCCTTGAGGTATTGGGCTTGTCCCAAAGGGGTGTAGATAAGACTCAGACACAGCCCGACAATCGGAAATAAAAACCTATATTTCACACCTAACTCCATATCAGCCAGCTGGGTAAACGCCCCTTTTATAGCCCATAGTCTTATTAACGGCCCCAAGCGCAAAAGCTATAGCCGATTCGGGCGGCAATTTAATCTAACCATGTCTTAGGTTTAGCTCACAAAGCGGCAATAATCCAAGCGCTGCAAGCGCTAAGCCGCGCTGAATTAATTGCGCGAATTGTGGTCACAAATGCTGTTGGGGCCACGGCCCAAACTGAGGAATTAAGTATGTTAAGCACCCTATACCGCTCACCCTTACCCAAGCTGGGGTTATTGGGCCTTCTACTATGCTTGCCGCTATTCGCCGCAGCCGCCGTGCCCCCCGAGAGCAAACTGGCTGAGTACAGTGATAAACTCGATCTGGTGGTCGACGAACGGGGTTTACAGATCTACCGAATGATTGGCTTAAAAGCGTCTGCCAACAGCCTGGCCTATCAGCAGATACAGTTGAAGCCGGTAACGGTCAGCTTTAGAAAAAACTGGCGGCGCAATTTTAATATGCGCAATTCACTGCAGCACCAAATCAAAGCAAAAGATGAGCATAAATTGATCAACTCGGCGGCCGAGCTGTTCGATCAGAGCTATGCCGACGCCCTGGCCGAGCACTCGCGCTTTAGCCTAAGCGCCAAGCCGCCGGGGAGCAAAGGCCTGATTATTCAACCCCGCGTAGTTGACTTGGTCATTTACGCCCCCGATTTTGATCAACCCCAAAGGTGGGTAAAGTCCGCCGGTTATGGCACCTTGGTGCTTGAGGTATATGACGGTGCTAATAACACGCTAATTGGTATAATCAAAAGTAAGAAGTACGCCACCGAGTATTTCCGGCTCCACCGGGCCAGCCGCGTCTTTAACAGAGCCGAAGCCAAACGAGTGGTACAACGCTGGAGCAAGCAGCTGGATAAACAGCTCAGCAGCCTGATCGATGGAACGGTTATATAAGTTATTAATGCCTCGCAGTCGAGAATGCTATGAAAATTGAGAGAATTAGCTGCCAAGTAGCGGCCGAGAAAATAAGCGAAAAAATCTGCCAAGTAGTCGATATACGTGACCCGCAATCCTTTGCCCAGGGCCATATTCCTGGCTCCCAGCACCTTAGCGACCGCAACCTCGACCAATTTCTACACAGCGCAGACCCTGACGCCCCGACTTTGGTGGTCTGCTACCACGGCAACAGTAGTCAAAACGCGGCTGCCTTTTTAGCCGAGCGAGATTTTACCGAGGTCTATAGTGTGGATGGTGGTTTCAGCCACTGGGGCCAGCTATTCCCCGAGCGTATCGAGCGCGGTTAGGGTATCCCTGAATAATTCGGTGACGCTTAGGCCTTTGCCGAAAAGGCCCCGCTGAGCATCAGCGAGCTACTCAGAAGTGCCCTGGGCAGACTAAGGCTCGCTGCTCAGTTCGAGTAGCTTGGCAATCTCATCCAGATGGTATTCCACCGGAAAGTCGAGCGCAAAACAGGCGCCCTCGCCGGGGCGGCTAATACACTCGATACGCCCACCAAATTTCTGTACCACCAGGTT
>JAOXRV010000784.1 GCA_025800435.1 Cellvibrionaceae bacterium
ACAAGGAGTTTGTTAGTAGCTCGATTTAGTGAGAACAACAATGGACGTACAGGATTTTGAGTCCAGTGTTAGCGCTTTACCTCTTAAAGCCAACGCCTTCATGGTCTCTAGCGAAACTAGCTAAATTTTCCCCGGACAGCAGTGCGCTGGCCGGGGAGGCAGGTAAGATCTACTTAATCGATCAGTTCACACAGACCTTCGAAGATCAGCTCGTCATAGCTGATTACGCCGATCACCTTGCGGTTTTCAACCACTGGTGAGTTAGAGATGCCAAAGCGGCTAAACATGCGCGCCACATAGCGCACATCCAAATCTGGGTCTACTGGAATCACCGGCTTAGACATAATTTCATAGACGTTAACCCGCTCTGGGGCCTTGTCTTTGGCCAGTACTTTTTTAACCACATCCGACAGCAATACAATGCCCAAGGCATCGTTGTCGTGGCGTTTGTCAACAATCAGCACATCGCTCTTATTGGAGCGCATTAGGGCGAGGGCTTCCTTGACGGTGGCCTTACCGTCAATTTCTAGGTAGTTGGTGTGCATAACCTGGCGGGCAGGGATAATTTTCTTTTCCATCACAGAAGCTCCTCTACTTCGGATGTCAGTTTTTCAACTTGGTGAGCCACGCCCACCGCGTCTTCTACATCAATTTGAAAGGCGATGCCGGTGCCGGGGGCGGCATCGAACTCGCCGACGCGATTAATCTCTTCCAGAATGTGGCGGCTCAGATGCTCCTCCACTAAGAATAGGATGACATCGCGCTGGGTGTTAAGTGAAAGGCCCAAAAAAGTCTTGGATTGCTTGAGGCCTTCGCCCCGAGCATTGTTGATTACCGTCGCACCCGTGGCGCCGGCACCGCGGGCGGCGTCCATCACGGCATCGGTCTTATCGTCTTCAGCGAATACCACGATCATTTTAAAGTGCATAAATTACTCCTAGGCAGAGTCGCCGTCAGCGGCGGAATTTGAACGGGCACGGTACTCGCTAATCTGAGCGTATGCCATGACCGACATCATGGGAAACAGGCTGGCAAAGGCGATCAGGCCGAAGCCGTCGATCAAGGGGTTGCGGCCGGGTACGGTCTCCGACAAGCCCAGGCCCAGTGCAGCCACCAAAGGTACGGTTACCGTTGAGGTGGTTACCCCGCCCGAGTCATAGGCCAGGGGAACAATCATCTTCGGTGCAAAGCTGGTTTGAATCACCACCACAATATAGCCGCTGATGATATACCAGTGAATGGGGTCACCCACCACGATGCGATAGCAGCCGAGCGAGATGCCGATAGCAACCCCCAGCGCCACCGCCAGGCGCAGCCCCCAAATGCCAATGGCACCACCGGATACCTCATTGGCCTTGATCGCCACCGCAATCAGCGAGGGTTCGGCAATGGTGGTACTAAAGCCGATCAAAAAGGCGAATAGGTAAACCCAGTAGTAATCGCGCCAGTTGACCTCGCTGACCACATCCACCGCGGCCTTGCCGGCTTGAATAAAGGCCGGGTCGGTGAGCTGTTCGGCCATTAGCCGGCCCAGTGGAAACAGGCACCACTCCAGCCCCAGTAGGAATAGAGATAGGCCCACCAATACCCACACAAAGCCGATTAAGATCTGGCCGAGGTTGGCGGGCTTTTTGCGGATAACCGCAAACTGGAAGCCAAAGATAATGGCGGCAATGGGCAGTACATCGGTAACCGTGCCCAGGGTCACCTCGAAGATCTGCTGCAGTATATCCATCATCAGATCACCATCCCGTAAGCCATCACAAAAATCATCGGAGTGAGCGAGGCAAAGGCGATTAAACCAAAGCCGTCGATCATGGGGTTGCGGCCCTTAATAGATGAGGCCAGGCCGACGCCCAGGGCAGTAACCAAAGGCACGGTAATGGTCGAGGTAGTGACACCACCGGAGTCGTAGGCGATGCCGATAATTTCGCGCGGGGCGAACATGGTCATAATCACCACGATGATATAGCCGCCGATAATAATCCACTGGATCGGCCAGCCCTTTAGAATACGCACCACACCCAACACAATGGCCAGGCCAACCGAAAAGGCCACGGTATAGCGCAGGCCGCTGGCGTAGCTGGTTTTGGCCGCTTCGGTATCGGCAATCATATTACCGGTGGCGGCCACTTGGGCGGCTTCGGCGGCCACCGCAATCAGTGCGGGCTCGGCCACGGTGGTGCCAAAGCCGAGCGAAAAGGCAAATACAATCAGCCAGAACACGCTGCCCTTGCGAGCAAAGGCGTGGGCCATGGATTCGCCAATGGGAAATAAGCCCTGCTCCAGGCCGTGGATAAAAAAGGTCAGGCCCAGCACCACAAATACAACCCCCATCATCAATTGGCCCACATTGGGCAGAGGTTGTTGTAGCACAAAGAACTGGAAGAACAGGATTACGGCCACGATCGGCGCCAAATCCCGTAGGCTGCCCGTCATCGATCGGGCCAGTTGTTTGAGAGTTGCTATCACTCGAATTCCTTGGGGTTATCACTGCTATGGGGCTGGCAGCTGCAGCCACTTATCCCTAATAATAGAAGTGGCTTAGGAGCTTGTAAAGCAAGACCTCGAATATATTTCTTATTTTTCAATAGCTTAGAATTTTCCCGCATTTAAAGTGGGGCCATCAGTGTAAATTCTATGAAATAAATGTGACAGATTTATAAACACTTAGTATTAAGGATCGGTTCAGGCGATAAAAGAGATATTGAAGCCATGTTCAAGGACGCGACGACAATTGCCAGGGCGTGGCGTGCTTAGTAAACTAAAAACGAGTTGGATATAGACAGGGGAATCGATATGGGTTGGATTACATGGATTTTATTGGGTTTGGTTGCTGGTGCACTGGCGCGCTGGTTGATGCCCGGTGATGACAAAATGGGCTGGATTATGACTGCCCTGCTCGGTATCGGCGGCGCCTTTGTGGGCGGTTATATCGGTACCTTTATAGGCCTGGGCTCGGTTACGGGCTTTAATATTGGCACTATCATTACCGCCACCGTGGGCGCGTTTATTCTGTTGTTTGCCTACAACAAGCTAATCCTTAAAAAATAGGGTTTACTGCCCTAGAAAAAGCCGGCTTGCCGGCTTTTTTTGTGCCTGCGGTTTTTTGCCAGCCACAGTGGCGCCTATTGTCAATCAGTGCTCTATTCAAGCCAGCCATGCTGGCGGATACTCGGCCCAAACTAACAATAATCGAGGAAAGCCTGGTGAAACGCTACCAATCCCTATTGGGGCTATCGTTCCTGTCCCTATCCATGATGGCCTGCGAGCCCAACGCCCCGGCCGAGCAAACCAGCCAAACTGAAGCAGTCCCGGCGCCGGTGGCGTCGATTAGCGATGGCAATATCACGGCTGAGCGGGTGCTGGACGCCGATGCCGAACCCGGCAGCTGGCTGGCCCATGGCCGTACCTATGGCGAGCAGCGCTACAGCCCACTGAATAAAATTGGCAAGCACAATGTAAATGACTTGGGCCTGGCCTGGTCGTTTGATGTGGAAGAACAAAAAGGCCTGGAGGCCAGCCCGATTGTGGTGGATGGGGTCATGTACACCACGACCTCTTGGAGTGCGGTTTACGCGCTGGATGCCAAAACCGGTAAGCAACTGTGGCACTACGACCCCAAGGTGCCCAAAGAGTACCTGCGCTATTTGTGTTGCTCTCCCGCGAACCGAGGCGTGGCGGTGTGGAAGGGCAAGGTCTATGTCGGCACTATCAACGGCCACCTGGTCGCCCTGGATGCCAAAACCGGTGAGGTGGTTTGGGATGTAGAAACCACCCCAGGTGCACCTTACTCTATTACCGGTGCCCCGCGGGTTATTAAAGATAAGGTGATAATTGGCAACGGCGGTGCCGAGATGGGCGTGCGCGGCTTTATTACCGCCTACGATGTCGAAACCGGCGAGCAGCAGTGGCGCTTCTATACTGTGCCCGGCAACCCCGCCAACGGCTTTGAAAACCCGGCCCTGGAAATGGCCGCCAAAACCTGGAGCGGCCAGTGGTGGAAGCTCGGCGGTGGTGGCACCGCCTGGGATTCGATGGCCTATGACCCAGAGCTGGATCTGTTGTACGTGGGGGTGGGCAATGGCTCGCCCTGGAACCGCAATATTCGCAGCCCCGAGGGCGGCGATAATTTATTCTTGTCGTCGATTGTGGCGGTGCGTCCAGATACTGGCGAATATGTTTGGCACTACCAGACCACCCCGGCCGATAACTTCGATTACACCGCCACCCAACATATGATTCTGGCGGATATTGAAATGGATGGGCTCAAGCGTAAAGTGATTATGCAGGCGCCCAAAAATGGTTTCTTCTATGTGCTCGATCGCACTAATGGTGAGTTCCTCTCGGCCAAGCCCTATGTGCAAGTGACCTGGGCCACCCATGTTGATCAAGAGACTGGCCGCCCGGTGGAAGATAAAAGCGTAACCGAATTTACCGAGCGCACCCAGATGGTTTGGCCCGCCCCCTATGGCGGCCACAATTGGCACCCCATGGCCTTTAACCCCAATACTGGTTTGGTGTATATCCCCGCGATTGAAGTGCCCCACTTTTTTAACGGCCGCAAAGAAATGGATAAAAAGCGGATCTGGAATGTGGGCATGAACTGGGTTAAACCCGAAGAGACCGCCGAAACCGTGCTGATGAATAAAAAGCTCACCAGCGGCAAGATGATCGCCTGGGACCCGGCCAAACAAAAAGCCGCCTGGGAGGTGACCTACCCAACCCCCGGTATCGGCGGCATGTTAACCACCGCCGGCGATCTGGTCTTCCACGGTGTGCCCCAGGGCAAGTTAATGGCCTACGACGCCAGCAGTGGCCAGCAATTGTGGGAATCTTACACCCAGACCGGTGTGGTGGCCCCGCCGATCAGCTACGAGATCGATGGCGAGCAATATATTGCGGTAATGGCCGGCTGGGGCGGTATGTTTAGCCTCACTGGTGGTACCGTATTTGGCAAAGACGAAGGCCCTGGCCCCAACCGGGTATTGGTGTACAAGCTCGGCGGCAAACACCAGCTACCCGCAGCCAAAGCTCTGATCAAAGAAGCCCCCAAGCCACCGGCCCAAACAGGCACGCCCGAGCAAATTGCCCAAGGTGGTGCGCTCTACGATGAGTTCTGCCAGTTCTGCCACGGCCTGCATGCGGTCAGTGGCGGCGTGATACCGGATCTGCGCCATATGGATGAGCAAACCCACCAGTCGTTTATTGGGATTGTTTACGGTGGCATGTTAAAAGACAAAGGCATGGCGGCCTTTAACGACCACCTGAATGTTGAAGAAGTGCAAGCTTTGCACGCCTATGTGATTCAGCGAGCGATTGATACCTATGGTGATGAGCGGCTGTTTTAATAGTCGCTTTGTTGCCGAGAAGAGTGCCTGGCTAGAGGCCAGAGACGCGTTGGCTTTGACAGGTAAAGCGCTAGTACTGACTCAAAATAGTGTACGTCTATCGTTATTCTCACTAAATCGAGCTGCTAGTAGATTCCTTGTGTGTTGCTTGGGTCAAAAGTGGCTTCGACCCCGAGCCTTGTGGTGGGTAAGGGGTTCTGGGGGGCGCATAAACCCATCCCTGGGGCTCTCGTCCGCCATCCCTGGCTCCCAAGCCCCCA
>JAOXRV010000787.1 GCA_025800435.1 Cellvibrionaceae bacterium
GACCTGGATCGACGCAAGCCCGGCAAAAGCCGCTTTGAAACCCAGCGCAAAGAACCGGATCAGGTGCAGATTTTATCCGGCGTATTCGAAGGTAAAACCACCGGTACACCGATTGGCTTGGTGATTCACAATGCCGATCAGCGCTCTAAAGATTATTCCAATATTAAAGACCAGTATCGCCCCGCCCATGCCGACTACCCCTATATGCAAAAGTACGGGGTGCGCGACTACCGCGGCGGCGGCCGCTCCTCGGCCCGGGAAACCGCGATGCGCGTTGCCGCCGGTGCCATTGCCAAAAAATATCTCAAGCAAGAGTTTGGTATCGAAGTGCGCGGTTATTTATCCCAGCTGGGGCCAGTTAAAGTCGAGCAAATCGACTGGAATGAAATTGAAAACAATGCTTTCTTCTGCCCCGATAAAGCCAAGGTGCCCGAGATGGAAGCCTTTATGGCCGGCCTTAAAGGCAACTCTGTTGGTGCCAAGGTATCGGTGGTGGCCACCGGTATGATTGCGGGCCTGGGCGAGCCGGTGTTCGACCGCCTGGATGCGGATTTGGCCCACGCTTTAATGG
>JAOXRV010000790.1 GCA_025800435.1 Cellvibrionaceae bacterium
GATGGGGCGATCCAGCTCCAGGCGATGATTGAACGCATAGAGACTGGTATAAGCCGCCAGCCGGCAATCATCCCCAATCTCTATCCCTTTGCTGCCCCCGTCTAGGCTGCAGTGATGGTTTAAACTGACATTCTGGCCCAGGCGAACAGGGCCGTGGACAAAGCAGTCTGCGGCAATACTGCTGCCACTGCCTATCTCGATCAGGCGGCCGGGCTCGGCAAACAGCTTGGCCTCGGGCGCAATAAAACAGTTATCGGCAATACTAACGGTCTCCAGTGCCATCAGCTCGGCCTGAAGCTGATCCTGCCAGGGTTTGGCCCAGTGTAATTGCTTCTGTTTAAGCCGAAAATAAAGCCAGGGCATATAACTAAGCCTAGATTTATGCTGAGATATATAGTCCAAGTCTTTGTAATCTATAGCTTTATTTTTATCTAGAATTGACATTAATATGAGTCCGGGCGTGTTATTGGGTAAAGCTATTACATTAATTTATCAAATTAAATTAACAAATTTACTTAAGTGGGGATAATAGCAAACCTTCCCGGGCGGACAAGCCGCCCAGTAAACCCGGAGACACCCTATGAGTTACACCGTTTTCGGCCGCCCCGGTTGCGGCTTTTGTGAGCAAGCCAAACGGCTATTGGGCCAAAAAGAGCTGCCGTTTCGTTATGTAGATATCCACGCCGAGGGCATCAGCCAGGCGGATTTGGAAAAAACCATTGGCCGGCCAGTAAAGACTGTGCCCCAGATTTTCAATGGCAAAGAGTATATCGGCGGCTATACCGAGTTAGCCGCCAGCCTCAACGAGGCCTAGGCACCAGCGGTGCCCCAGCAAGCCCTTTCCTAAGGTACCTTTAACACTCTACTCTCTATTGATGATTGGCCCAGTCAGTTTTGCTGACTGGGTCTTTTTTAGCCGCCTGACTAAATAATACTCAGCTCTTGCCGAAACAGCCTATAGGACTACACTTAAAGTAATGGCCAGGATGGCAAAACCCACTCTGGTAGTAGGTTGAGACGATTATGATTAATATCCCCAATGTGCTGCGGCCCACGCCCAGCCGCAAAACCCTGAAAAAGAACCTGCCCGGTCAAACGGCCGTCAGCAATACCCAGGCCACCGATGGGGTGGGTGAATACCAGAGTGTGGATCGCCGCAGCGGTGAAGACCGCCGCAAACAACAGCGCCCCAGCAACCTAGAAACCCGCAGTAGCCGCCGCCGCAAGGATGATAAA
>JAOXRV010000809.1 GCA_025800435.1 Cellvibrionaceae bacterium
GATAAGCTGCAACGTGATATTAAACAAGCTCAAGCGAGCGACCAGGACACCGAGTAATGACCGCTTTTTTGCGCCTGTTAAAAATCTTCCGGGTAGCTGCCCGTTACCGCCTCGACCTGCTGCTGCCCAAACAGGGCCGGCCCTGGTGGCTGTCGCTGCTGCTGCCATTGCTGATGTTATTCCCCAAGGGCGAGCTCAGCCGCGGCCAGCGCTTGCGCCACGCCTTAGAAGAGCTTGGCCCCATCTTTGTTAAATTTGGCCAGCTGCTATCCACCCGCCCAGACTTAGTGCCTCAGGATATTGTGCAGGAGCTAAACCACCTGCAAGACAATGTGGCGCCCTTTAGCGGCAGCGAATTTACCGCCATTGTCGAGGCGTCCCTGGGCCGTCCGGTGGGCGAGGTATTTGCCAGCTTTGAGCCAGAGCCACTGGCCTCGGCCTCGGTCGCCCAGGTGCACGCCGCTACCCTGCCCGATGGCAGCGAGGTGGTGGTTAAGGCCATTCGCCCGGGTATTGAGGGCACCATTAACGAAGATATCGCCCTGCTTTACCGGTTGGCGGCACTGGTGCAGCGCTTTGCCACAGACGGCCGCCGGCTGCGCCCGGTAGAGGTAGTAGAAGACTACCAGCACACCATTTTAAATGAGTTAAACCTGCAGATGGAGGCCGCCAACGCCTGCCAACTGCGGCGCAATTTTGACCGCTCGCCGCTGCTGTATGTACCCGCCGTACACTGGGATTACTGCACCGAGCAGGTG
>JAOXRV010000841.1 GCA_025800435.1 Cellvibrionaceae bacterium
GGCCCCTTGCTGCGCATTGGCCACGACCGCTATCTGCCGGGTTTGCGCAAATTGACCGATACCGTGCACCGGGCCAGCGGCGGCAAAACCAAAGTGCTGATTCAGCTAATCGATTTTTTGGCCATTCGTCGCCGCCCAGAGCCAGAGAAGTTTTTTCAACGCTTTTTACAGATAGACGATGATTTGCGCCAGCGCTTTTGCCAGTACAGCGGCGCCACCGATAGCAGCGATGAAAGCATACGCAGTACCCTGCCCCAACTACCCGAGGCACTACTCAACAAAATTCTTGATCAGCGCCAGCAGGAATCACTGTACAAAGGCTTTCGCGAACGTGTCGATGACCCCCAGCCTCACCTACAGCAGCTGCCCGAAGTATTGCCCGGTTTATTTGCCAGCGCCGCCGGGCGCGCAGTCGCCGCCGGCTTTGACGGGATTGAGCTGCATTATGCCCACGCCTATACCATGGCCTCGTTTTTATCCGCTACCAATCAGCGCCAAGATGGCTACGGGGGCCAGCGCGAAAACCGGGTGAAACTACCGCTAGAGGTCTACCGTGCAGTACGCGCCCAAGTGGGCCAGCACTACCCCCTGGGCTGCCGCTTTTTAAGTGATGAGATTATCGAAGGCGGCAGCGCCCTGGACGATGCCATTTACTTTGGCCGCGAGTTTGCCAAGGCGGGAATGGATTTTTTATCGCTTTCGCGCGGTGGAAAATTCGACGATGCCAAAGCCCCCAAGGTAGGCCAGGCGGCCTACCCTTACACCGGGCCATCGGGCTATGAGTGCATGCCCTCGTTTCAATCCGATGAGCGTGGCCCCTTTGGCCGCAATATAGAACCGAGCGCCGCCATTCGCGCGGCGATACGGGCAGATGGTTTGCAAACCCCAATAGTGGTGGCCGGCGGCATTCACAGCTTTGTCCAGGCCGAGCAAATTCTGGCCGAAGATAAAGGCGATATTATCGGCATTGCGCGCCAGGCCATCGCCGACCCCGATTGGTTTATCAAGGTAAAAAGCGGCTGTGGTGAGCAGGTGCGCAAATGTGAATACAGCAACTACTGTGAGCGCCTGGACCAGAACCACCAAGAGGTAAGCTGTAATTTATGGGATAAACAGGGCCGTGACGAGCCGGGGGTAAAACTCAGTAAAGATGGCCGCCGCCGTTTAATCGCCCCGCCCTGGAAATAAGCAGGCCGTGGTTTTCTGCTGACTATTGCTATACCCTAAGCGCTTACACTAGGTAAGTACGATCAATAGGAAGCGCAATGATTAAAACATTTACCCTGCCCAGCAGCGCACTGCTGGGCCTGGCCATCAGCGCGGCCACTGTTGCCGCCAACCCCGATAGCGTCGACGCCATGGCCGATAAGATCGAGCCACAAGTGATCGAATGGCGCCATCATTTACACCAATACCCAGAGCTATCTAACCGCGAGTTTAAAACCGCCGAGTATATTGCCAAATACCTAAACGAGCTGGGGCTTGAGGTGCAAACCGGCATCGCCCACACCGGTGTGGTGGCGGTGCTCGACAGTGGCAAGCCTGGCCCGGTAGTGGCCCTGCGCGCCGATATCGACGGCCTGCCGGTTACCGAAGTTGTCGACCTGCCCTACGCCTCTAAACAGACCACGACCTTTCGCGGCCAGGAAACCGGCATCATGCACGCCTGCGGTCACGATACCCATATCGCCATGCTGATGGGGGCGGCCAAAATTTTGCTGGCCCATAAAGATCAGCTGCAGGGCAAGGTTAAGTTTATTTTTCAGCCCGCCGAAGAGGGCGCACCGGATGGTGAAGAGGGCGGCGCCGAGCTGATGGTAAAAGAAGGGGTACTGAAAAATCCCGATGTGGACGCAATTTTTGGCCTGCATATTAACTCCCAGACCGATGTCGGCGTGGTTAAATACCGCAGTGGCGGTATTATGGCTGCGGTCGACCCATACAAAATTGTGGTCAAGGGCAAGCAGGCCCACGGCGCCTACCCCTGGCTCAGTACCGACCCCATTGTCACCGCCGCCCAGATTATTATGGGCCTGCAAACGGTGGTTAGCCGCGAAGCGGATTTAACCCAGTCGGCCGCAGTGGTTACGGTGGGTAAAATTCAGGGCGGTATTCGCTCCAATATTATCCCCAATGAGGTGGAGATGATCGGCACCATTCGCACCCTCGATGAAAATGTGCGCAAAAAAGTGCACGAGGGCGTGCGCCGCAAAGCCAAGGGCATTGCCGAGAGCATGGGCGCCACCGCCGAGGTTACCCTGCCGCTAAATTACAGCTACCCGGTTACCTACAACAACCCCGAGCTAATGCGCCAAATGTTGCCCACCTTAAGCCGCACCGCCGGCGATAAAAATGTGCAGGAGGTGAACCCGGTAACCGGCGCCGAAGATTTCTCGTTCTTCCAGCGCGAAGTGCCCGGGGTTTACCTGTTTGTCGGTGGCAAGGACAAGAACACCCCGGCGGCCGAGGCCCCAGCCCACCACACCCCCGAGTTTCGGGTAGAGGATGAGGGCATGAAGCTAGGGGTTCGACTGCTGGTTAACCTGACCATGGATTATATGGCACAGGCCAAATAACAGCGGTGCCCCTAACGGGGCGCGCCAATGATATGCGTTTTGATGTGCGCTTTAGGCCCGCCCTGGGGGCCTAGAGCTGTACCTGCATACCCAAGGTTAAGGTCTTAGTGTCTGCAGTGCCAAGGACGGAGATGTTTTCAAGCTTGCCATCTTGGTACAGCAGTGACATACGCAGATTGTGTTTGTCGAGAATATAATTAATCCCCAGCTCTTTACTGGTAATTTCTTCATCGCTGTCATCCGATAGCTGCTGCCAGCGCAAATGGGGCTGTAGGCGCCCGCCAATACCATCCTTTGCCAACAAAAACGCCGCTAACACATAACCGCCATCGGCATCGGGAATCACCTCATCATAATCGTAATTATAATAGGCTGCCTCTAAGCTAAGGGCCGTGCCGCCGCTCATGGGCTGCTCGTACAATACATCAATGCTGCTGCCGCTAAAGTCACCTCGGTTGTCCACCACATTAGACTGCTGCTGATGGCTTAAACCAAAGGCCAGCACCTGTTTGTCGCCATAGTAGGTGCTGCTATTGTAGTAACCCGTTTCTGGGTCCAGCAAATTCAACACCAAGCGCGCGGCCAGCAACTTAGAGTTATCGGCATTTTCTACGCCATCAAACACCCCAAGCTGATACTTAAACATACCGCTTTCGCCCCACACCGCCAGGCCATCATCGCGCCCGGCAAATATCGCCGGGTAGGCC
>JAOXRV010000843.1 GCA_025800435.1 Cellvibrionaceae bacterium
CCATGGTGCCACCGTGGTTCTGCTGGGCCGCACCACCGCTAAATTAGAACAGGTATACGATGAAATTGAAGCCGCCGGCCACCCACAGGCAGCGATCTTCCCCATTAACTTTGAAGGCGCGGTTGAAAAAGACTATAACGATATGGCCGATGCCATCGACCGGGAGTTTGGCCGCCTCGACGGCCTGCTGCACAACGCCGCCCAACTGGGGCCACAGACGCCCTTGAGCAATTACGAGATTGATACCTGGCAGCGATTAATGCAGGTGAATGTGACCGCGGGCTTTATGATGACCAAGGCGCTACTGCCACTGCTGGAGGCGGCAGCCAATGCCAGCGTGGTATTTACCAGCTCATCGGTGGGGCGCCAGGGCCGCGCTTACTGGGGCGCTTACGCGGTCAGTAAAGCGGCGGTTGAAAATATGATGCAGACCTTTGCCGACGAAATGGACGGTATTAATCAGGTGCGCATGAACAGCCTAAACCCCGGCGCCACCCGCACCCAAATGCGCGCCAGCGCCTACCCCAGCGAAAACCCCGCCAGTTTAAAAACCCCGGCAGATATTATGCCGAGCTATTTGTATTTATTAAGTGACGCGAGTATTGGGGTAAGCGGCCAGCAGTTTGATGCCCAGCCTAAATAGTCGGCCTATTGGCCGGTGCTGCAGTTAATTGAGCAGCTACCACGATCCGGTAACACCAGGCTTACGGCACACTCGGTTTCGCCGCCCAAACCACTGCCAAACCTGCCGCTATCACAGCTTCCGGCGGTGATCGCAGTGATCCGCAGCGACACCCCGGAGTTATTGTTAAATCGATTCAAACCCGAGTTCAGGTTTAGGGTTTGACCCTGGGCCTGGGTCACCGGAGTGCCCATCACACTTGCTTGCACCTTGCCCACCAGCAAGCCAAGCGGCTCACTCAGGCTGACACTTAAACCTAGGCCGGCCAATAGCAACAGCCCCACCCGGCTGGCCTTGCCCTTAAAGCGGCGCAGGCCAAAATATAAAAACAGAGAAGCGAGCACGGCCATTGCCATGGGGGTTAACGACGGTACCGCGGTCGACAGTGGTGAAAAAGTAATAGAGCCACCCTGGGCAAATACTCCAGTTGCAGTACTGTAGAGGGCGATAGCTAATAACACGCGCTTCATAAGTATTCCTTTATAATTAAAATTAAATGTTTAGTAGGGGCTATTGGCCTCCATCCCCAATTGCGCAGTCTACCGAGCAGCTATTATTTGGCTCTACTACGCCACCTATTTCGCACGGTGAGCGCAGATCTGGAGCACCTGCCCCACAGCTACCTCGGTTAATCGCGGTTACGGTAATCGCTGCGCCACTAAGGTTTTCGAATACATTAAGCCCAGGCAGTAACTCCATCACCTGCCCCTGCTTGGTGATAGGCCGAATCCCCGGGTTCTCAAGCGCTTCGGCCGGGGCAACCACACCCAGCTGCACATTAAAAGCCGCCGCACTTAAGGTAGCGGCGATGGCCAGAACACCAATTTTAGCGGCCTTGGCTTTAACGTGGCGCAAACCGAAATAACTAAACAGCAATGCCAAGCCAGCGAGGCTAATCGGGGTCAACGTCGGTACCGCAGCCGAACCAAAGGTAATGGTGCCCCCGGTTTGAGCCAGTGCGGGGCTGCTGATAAATGCAGCAGCCAGTAGCAATATAGCGCGGTTCATAAGTCTACTCCCTGTCAAGTCCAATTTTATAATTACCGCGAGCTAAGCAATATTGACGCAAAGCTTCAACAATGACCGGCATGGTATGAAAGGGAAAATACAACGACAAGCGGCAGCAAGATCAGACTAACTAAAAGTAGTTATGCTTAAGCCATAAAAAAGTTGTTTTTGCGGCACAGATCACAAAAATAACAAGCATGAGCTTTATTTATGGTCTAGGGCAGTTCTGAATAACTCGGTGACGCCCAGATCCTTGGAAAACA
>JAOXRV010000844.1 GCA_025800435.1 Cellvibrionaceae bacterium
GGCCTACCAGGGTTTTGGCGAGGGCCTGGACGAAGACGCCTATGGCCTGCGCCTGCTGGCCGATACCGTTGAAGAGATGATTTTGTGCAGCTCCTGCTCGAAAAACTTTGGCCTCTACCGCGAGCGCATTGGGGCCTGCTCTATCGTCGGTAAAACGGCCGAGCAGGCGGATATTATTAACTCAATCCTGCTGTCCACCGCACGGGTCACATACTCTATGCCACCCGCTCACGGTGCCGCGATCGTCGAGACTATTTTGGCGTCGGCTGAATTGACCACCCAGTGGCACGGCGAGGTCAAAGAAATGCGCGATCGCATCAACGGCGTGCGCCAGCTATTGGTCGATAAGTTGGTCGAGAAGGGTGTCGAGCGCGACTTTAGCTTTATCGCCCGCCAGAACGGTATGTTCTCCTTCTTGGGTATCGATAAAGATCAGGTTCAGCGCTTACAGGATGAGTTTGGTATTTATATTGTCGGCTCCAGCCGTATTAGTTTGGCGGCTATTTCACAGGATAATGTGGACTACTTGACTGAGTCGATTGCCAAGGTGTTATAAGCTTGGGAATACGAATTAAAAACCCGCCAAGGGCTGCCTTGGCGGGTTTTTAGTGTTCAGAGATGCCCTGACAGCCCCCCAGTGTTTATGGGTTTAGTTGTGAGCTTTCGATTATTTTGGTGCGAGCATCCTCTTTGGGGATGTAGTTGTTGCTGATTAGGAATTGCACTTTCTCGAAATAGCTGCCTGAATTGCTACCCTTCAAACCTAGAAATATTTCTTCAATATAATTTGATGTTAGATTTAATCGAACTCCTCTGTCATGCATGGTTTGAGTAAATGATAAATTACCTGTTCTAAAGGACATTAGATTGATATAGCTAAGATCTTTTTCCTCAAGAAAATAGCCATTTGCCTGCGCCTCGTCAAACAGCTCAATGTTGTGTCGGGCAAATAGCCTATGCCAAGCTAAGTCGTCTGTAATTTCCGCTCCGAGTAAAAAAAATTCTTTGAGCTCATCAATTAAAAAGCCTCGTTGAAACATCATCGATGTGAACAGCGGGGTGTAGTAAGGGGCGTTGTGCTTTAGTGGGTGGTTTGGGTTTAAGGAGCCGAGCCTTACCCGGTTGAGAAGATTTTGGGAAAGATGCCTCTTATCCTTTAATTGTTGCAGCAGGTAGGTATTTTCCCTGGAAATTGAGTCTTCGCTAAATTGATTGTATCGATAATTTGGCTTTTTGTTTTCTGTCTGATTCTGTTTTGGTTTGTCGGGTGTTTTTAACTTGGGCTTGTCTATTTTGCCGGCCTGGGTCAGTGGCTTTTTTGGACTGTCAGTGATCAGGTTGGGTGGGGTTTTACTGGGTTTGCTGTCTGGCGCAACTGTATGAGCCGTGATAAATGCTAGGCCAATGCCAGCGGCGATTAGAGAAAACAGAGTATTTCTTGTCATTCTGCTTAGCGCCTAAACTAATATTCCTCTTCTTTGGCACTGACACTAACGAGAATGAGTATTACTGGCAAGTGTGGCTAAGGTTTTTGGCGCCACTTTTTTTGGGTATAGAGGTGGGGGGCGTTGGGGTCAAGCTTGACCCCAATCTCCTTTTCTGCGGGATTATACAATCTTCTCAGCGGCAACAATCACCCCATCGGTATCCCCATACACATAATCCCCCGGCTTAAATTCGGCGCCGCCAAAGCTCAGGGTAATATCCCGCTCGCCGGCGGTGACGGGGATGGATTTGCGTGGGCAGGTGCCCAGGGCAAACAGGGCGACCGGGATATCTTTGATTTGGAAGGTATCGCGAATATAGCCGTTGACCACAATGCCGCTGTAGTTGTTTTTACGGGCAAACTTCATCAGGTTTTCGCCGACCACGGCGTAGTATTCCCGATCCACATCGACCACCACGACTTTGCCCGTGCCATCTTCGTCGCGCAGCAGGGCCACTAAATCGGCGTTGTTTTTATCCAGCTTAATGGTGACCACCTCACCCTGGCACATGGGGGCGCCGCCGTAGTTATGGTAGCCGGGGCCGAGCACGGTTACTTTTTCGCTGTGATCGTCGCAAAAGTCGGCGGTAAAATCGCTCATGGTTTGGGTTCCTGGGCTGAATTTGAGGTTATTGAGGCGGCGAATTTTAGCACCAGTGCTAGGTCTTCGGTATAAATATCACGAAAATTGATAATTTTCGTCTATCTGCGGACAAATAGTAACTAATCCTGCTAAAAACCCAGGATAGTGTTTGATCGTCTGTCGTGGCAAAATACCCCCCTTTCGCCTAGCCGTTAGAGCCGGGATCCTAAGCAATAGCAAAACGAGTAAAACCCAAATGAAAGTAGTGACCGGAGTCGTTGGTAACGACATCCACGTGGTCGCCAACCGCTTAATTGAGCTGTCGCTCAAGGCCCGGGGGTATGACGTGTTTAACCTGGGGGTAAATACCCACCTGGAAGAGTTCTTTGATGCAGTGGTCGAGACCGGCGCCGAGGTGCTGATGATCTCCTCCCTTAACGGCGAGGCCGAAGGCTGGGGCCGGGAGGTCAAACTGCTTAAATCCAAATACAAAAACCTAGACGACCTAATTATGATGATTGGCGGCAATCTGGTGGTGGGCAGCGGCAATACCGACGATATTGTGCCCCGTTACCAGCGCTATGGTTTTGATATTGTCTGCCACCAGATCGACCTCAATACCGGCCTGGATATGTTGCAAGAATTGCTGGTCGAGAGGGGGATGGCATGAGCCTGTTACAAGAAGAACGGGAGATCATCCTCAGCAACGAATATGTCGATAGCTTCGACTTTGCCGAGGTGGAAGAATTTGTGCGCGGCGCCAGTAAAGAGCTGTTTATCAGCCACCACTTTGCCAAGGCCCAAAAAATGCTGGTGCAGCCCCGTGGCGGCTTCCCCACCTATAAGCAGCAGTACGCCCTGTACGAGTTCTTTGTCGATGCCAATGTGGATGTGTTGCCCCTGACCATCGATTCCAATACCCGCCTAAACGATTACGCCACCGCCAAAAAAATGCTGCGTTTAAGCGAAGAGAACGATATGGATATGCTTAACGGCTATCCCCTGGTCACCCACGGCTACCGCACCACCCGCAAAATGATCACCCATTTTGATAAGCCGGTGAGCCTGCGCCACGGCACCCCCGATGCACGGCTGCTGATTGAAACCGCGATTGCCTCGGGTATTTTTGAGATCGAAGGCGGGCCGATTACCTATTTATTGCCTTACTCTAAAAATTTCCCGTTGGATAAGGCATTTTTGTACTGGAAGTATGTAGAGCGGGTCTGCGCCAATTACTCCCAGTTAAACGAACCGATCAACCGCGAATCCTTTGGCCCGCTCACCGCTACCTTGGTACCGCCGTCGATCACCATTGTGATTCAGCTGCTGGAGATGCTGTTGGCCCTGGAAGAGGGGGTTAAATCTTTCTCGGTATCCTTTGCCCAGCAGGGTTCAATGAACCAGGATATTGTCACCGGCGCGGTGATTAAAAAGCTGGCCAAACACTACGCCGAAGAAATCGGCTGTGGCGATGCGGCCATCCACCTGGTCTACCACCAGTGGATGGGTGCCTTCCCCATGAACCCCGACTACGCCGACCAGCTGATTAACCTGGCCACGGTGATTGCCAGAATGGTCGGCGCCGATAAAATTATTACCAAAACCCGGCAAGAGGCCGCCGGTATTCCCACTAAGGAAGCCAATGCCAAAACTGTGGCCGATACCCAGTACACACTGCGTATTTTAAATGGCCTGCCCACGGTGGTGGACGAAGAGGAAGAAGAGATTCTGACCCTTGAGGTAATGGCGATTATGGAGGCCGTGTTTAACGACCCAGCCGATACCTTGTGGCGCAAGGTGTTTAACTCGATTAAAAACGGCGTGATTGATGTGCCCTTCTCGCCCCATATCATCAATAAAAACGATATGATCACCATTCGTGATGCCAATAAAAATATTCGCATTATCGAGCGTGGCAATGTGCCGATTCCCGATCGCTGTTATGAATACGAGCGCGCCCAGTGTGATTTAAGCAAAGACACCACCAGTATTGTCAACGACATTATCCACGATATAGGTATTATGCAATGAGTGGACAGGCAGAAAAATTATTGATCGACGTTGGCAGTACCTATTTTAAAATTGCCAGCAAAGATAGTATTGAGCAGCACTTTCGGGATTTTAACCGGGATATCTACG
>JAOXRV010000850.1 GCA_025800435.1 Cellvibrionaceae bacterium
CGAGGCAGATTTTACCGACCCCAGCAAACCCGGTGTCGAAATAGACGAAGATATTATTTCGCCGCGCTTGGATATGCGCTACCTGCACAGCGACGAGTGGACTTCGCGCTTTTCCGCCGGGCGCGGCTATCGCGCACCGCTATCGTTTTTTGAAAGCGACCACGGCATTTTGGATAAAGAGCTGGGCTTTGATATCGCCATCGACAAACTGGAACGCTCTTTATCGGCCAACTACACCTTGAGCTATGAAGGCCCCAAGCTCAGCCTCAGCGCCTCCTTGGCTTACACCGAAGTGGATAATCTGGCCAACCTCGAAGAGGGCGATGGCGGTATTTCAGTGCTGGCCCAGCTCGACCAGAGCGCCCGGGTCAGCGTTGCCGATATCGCCATGAGCTATGCCCTGAGCGAACAGCTTAATCTGACCCTTAGCCTGGAAAACGTCGACTACGACCACACTTTTAGGCAGGCCTTTAGCATTGTGCCCATCACCCGACGCCTGGTCGCCAGCGCCGACTGGGAGTACCAGGGCTGGGATATCTACCTG
>JAOXRV010000853.1 GCA_025800435.1 Cellvibrionaceae bacterium
CAGGTAGAGCACCCGGTTACCGAACTGATTACCGGCACCGATCTGGTGGCCTGGCAAATTAAAGTGGCTGCGGGCCAAACTCTGCCCAAAAAGCAGGAACAAATCAGCCTTAACGGTCACGCCATGGAGGTTCGCCTCTACGCCGAAGACCCGCGCCAAAACTTTTTACCCCAGACCGGCGATGTCGCCCTGTGGCGCGCCGCCGAAGGCGACGGCTTGCGCTGCGACCATATGCTGGCCGACGGCCAGGTGGTCAGCCCCCACTACGACCCGATGCTGGCCAAAATGATCGCCTGGGGTGAAGACCGAGCCGATGCCGGCCGCCGCCTCAAGCGTATGCTGAACGAGTCTGCCCTGCTTGGGGTGGAAAACAATCGCCACTTCTTAGCTGAAGTGATCGACCACCCTGTATTTAAAGACGGCGGGGCCACCACCGCGTTTTTGGCCGACCACTTTGCCGATGACCCCAGCATGGCAGCACTTGTGCCCGACGCCGACGACTGGGCTCTGGCCGCGCTGATACTGGAAGCCCTGAGCGCGGGCGAGCACGGCACTATCGGCCACTGGGCCAGCTTTAGCCACCACAGCGGCAACTTTAAGCTGGGCCTGGGCGAGCAAATCGCCGAAATTCAACAGTGGAGCCAAGCCAACCAGCAAGGTGTTAACACCGAGGTCACTATCCAGCTGGGCGACAAGGCCGCCCAAAGCGTAACCCTTAACAATCTGCAACTGCACAGCATCGACAACAACCGCGCCGTATTTAGCCGCGACGGGGTTAAACAAAGCTGCTGGTACGCCCAGGCCGGCGAGCGTTTATACCTGGCCACCGCCAAAGGCGATTTAAGCTTTAGCGATCTGTCACGCCAGCCCAGCGCCGGTGCCGACCAAGCCGGCTCCGGCCAGCTTAAAGCGGTGATGGATGGCGCCATTGTGGACCTTAAAGCAAACCCCGGTGACCGCGTTGCCAAGGGCGATGTGATCGTGATTATGGAAGCCATGAAAATGGAACACCCCATTAAAGCAGACGTCGACGGCGTGATTGAGTCGATCAATGTGGCCACTGGCGAGCAAGTAAAATCTAAACAGCTGCTGGTACAAATTAACCCAGCCGAATCCGAATAGGACCTGAGCATGTCGAATTTAAAAGGCAAAACTATTTTTATTACCGGTGCCAGCCGTGGCATTGGCCGCGCTATCGCCCTGCGCGCCGCCGCTGACGGCGCCAATATTGTGATTGCCGCCAAAAGCGACGAGCCACACCCCAAGTTGCCCGGCACCATTCACAGTGTGGCCGAAGAAGTGCGCGCCGCCGGCGGCCAGGCCCTGGCGTTAAAAGTCGATGTGCGCGACGAAGCCCAGGTCAACGAAGCGATGGATAAAGCGGTTGCCGAGTTTGGTGGCATCGATGCGCTGATTAACAACGCCAGTGCCATCAACCTCAGCAATGTGCAGGCCACCGACAGCAAGCGTTTTGATCTGATTCATTCGATCAATACTCGTGGCACTCTGATTTGTTCAAAGGCGGCAATATCGCATCTGAAAAAATCCGACAATGGTCATATTATTACCCTGTCGCCACCGATCAATCTCAATAAGCACTGGCTCGGCGGTCATATCCCCTACACCGTGACCAAATACTCGATGTCTCTGCTCACCCTGGGGCTGGCCGAAGAGCTGCGCAACGACGGCATTGCCGCCAACTGCCTGTGGCCCAAAACCACCATTGCCACCGCTGCGGTGGAGTTTGCGATTGACGACAGCTTGTTGAAAAAATCCCGCACCCCCGAAATTATGGCGGATGCAGCCTACCAAATTTTAATCAGCGATAGCCGCGAGCTCAGTGGCGAAACCCTGATCGATGAAGACATTCTGCGCCAGCGCGGGGTCGAAGACTTTAGCCAGTATCTCAATGACCCAGAGTGTAGCGATCTGTTTATGGATCTGTTTGTAGACGCATAAAATACAGCGGCGGAGCAAAATCGCAAACCCCAGCTCAAGGCTCGGTATCAAAGCCCAAGACAATAAAGCCCAAGACAATAAAGCCCAAACCATCTTATTTAATAACAATACTAAGAGAAATAGCGATGACCCAACAAGCCCTAAACCAAAACCTTATTGAGCGGGTCGCTGTGGGCGACCTATTGCGCCGCAGTAGCCGGAGCAGCGGCGAGCACACGGCACTGGTCGACTTTCCCGGCGGCCAGCGCCGGACGCTGAGCTACCGCCAGCTCAATCAGCGGGTTAATCAACTGGCCCGGGGGCTGATGGCCAAGGGCCTACAGCAGGGCGATAAGTTAGCCCTGGTATCGAGCAATAACAGCGATATGCTGGTGGTGTATTTTGCCTGTTATAAACTCGGCGTGGTGGCGGTGCCGATCAACTTTTTACAGGGCGCCGATGATATTCGCTACAACCTCGAACACAGCGGCACCCGAGCGGTGGTGTACGAGAATATTCTGGCCAATATTATTCGCCCCTGCATGCAGGGCAACGACACCATTGCCTTTAGCGCCCAGATCGGCAGCGAGCCCGGTGCCGCCGACTACAGTCTGGATGAGCTGATTGCCGGCCAGGACAGCAGTGAGCTGGAAGATCGCATTATCCGGGATCGTGACACTGCCCATATGATCTACACCTCCGGCACCACCAGCCGCCCCAAGGCGGTGGAAACCTCGCACCTGGCGCTGGTGATGGCGGCCATGGGCGCGGCGCTGGAGTTGGATATCCGCAAACACAGCAGCGTGCTGCTGGTGCTGCCGCTGTTCCACTGCGCGGCCCTCTCCCAAACCCTGCCGGCACTGTTGCGCGCCAGCAAGGTGGTGTTGCACGCGGCCT
>JAOXRV010000854.1 GCA_025800435.1 Cellvibrionaceae bacterium
GCAGGATCCACACGACAGGACCACCTTTCTCAAACATCATCATGCGGGAACCCCTCGCCAAGCCGTGTTAATGGCCACTAACAGCAGCAGGCCTGCGCCCACGCGCGTTAAGCCAAACTGCCACTGCGCCAAATGACGGCGTAGCTCCTTACCCAGCAGCGCAACGCCATAGCGTACTAAAAGTGTCGGTATCACAATGGCTCCGATACCAAACCCAAAGGCCACCGCACCGCCCCAAAACCAACTGGCGCTTTGTGCAGCCACCGCCAACAACCCCAACAGAGGAATACAAGGGTTTAACGCCAGCGAAAAACCCAACCCATAGAGTTGCAAGCGGTTACGCGGCTCAACCGCCCGATCCGTTGCGATGAGGTTGCTGACAGGCGGCTCAGGCGCGGCACTGGGCAAAACGGAGTGACACACTGGCTGGCGCGCTTGACGCCACATTTTAAGGGCCAACCAAAAGGTGATACTGGCCGCAAACAACGGTACAGCCGGGTGTTCAAGATAGTGCTGCAGTGTTTGCCCAAATGCACCCGCAGCAGCACCCAATGCGAGGTAACCTGATAACCGCCCACCCATAAAGGGGAGCAGCACCTCTGCTACAGGCTTCGCGGCAGAAGGGCCGAGCAGAACGGGGCCAAGGTATGGCAAGCAACTTAGATTACACGGCCCACTTCCAAAGCTCACACCGATAAGAAATGCTGAGAAGACCGCAGTATAGAGACTCAGCTCAACCCACTCCGTGCTCATGACTCCACCTTCGACTTTGGCATCTCCACCAGCTTGACTCTTTCCCACTGGGTTTGGGCTTTTTTACGCGCCTTGAAATAGCGCGGGCTCGCACTAAAGATCGGTTGATTAAGATAGCGCAGCTGCAAGACATCTTTATCTGGACAAAACTCCACACAACGACCACAAAGCGTGCAATCTGCCAGCGTAATGTCTTGTGGTTTATCGGTGTGGTTGTGCTCAGTTTGCAGCTCACGAATATCCATTGGACACGCGTCTGCACATAGGCCGCAGCGGTCACATCGCGATGTACCCTTTTTTACTAATCGGGCAAAGCCGGCTTTACGAAATACCGCGTGTAAGGCCAACATCGGACAGATGCGGCAAAAAGGCTGGCGCAACGTCAAAGCCATCGCGATAACCAGACCAAACAGAAAATCACCTAAGATCGATAACGCCATATAGCTTGGCGTTGAGGTATCAACAAACAGCTGCTCCTGACTGCCTGTCATCAGGGTGGTCAGTATTCTGCTCGGGCAGATTTGGCAAAAGGGGTCGCCCCACTCATCCGATAGAAATCCGAGGCTAGTTAACGCGGGGAGGCCAAACACTAAACCGCCCAGCATCAACCACTTAACCGGACGTATCTTATCCACCGTCGCATCGGGCAGTTGATTAACCCGGCGCAGCCCAAGCTTTTGCCCGATGATATTCATCACCTCTTGAAAAAAGCCCAGCGGACAAACCCAGCCACAAAAGGCTTTGTTCAATACGATAAACAGCAGTAAGAACGTACCCAATGTGGTGAGTACCGGCATCAAGATCTGCAACGCGTTTCCGGTATCAACCGCAGCGCCAAGACGGTGATGAAACTGGTGCTGTAGCGGGATCAGCGCGCAATAGTCTGCATTCATCTGGTCGTAGGCACAGCTGAGCGAGGGCAAAGCCCCCGATATTTTATCGGCAGCGTAAAAGCCTACAATCGAAGCGCCATAGACCAAAAAAATGAACATAAAAAGCTGCACACTGCGGCGAATCACCGTTAAAGACAATCGTTGGCTCATTTCACTTTGCTCCGGCGGCGGTCATGGCTGGGAAGACGGCGATTCACAACGAATCCGGCAAACATGCCAAGTCCCAAGACCAGCGCGCCAGCTGACGCGCTTTTCCAGTGCTTCGCACTCGCGTGATAACGACTACTTAAACTAAATTGGTAGTCCACCCCGTCGCGCTCCAGCGAGATAAACAGCTTCAGCTCACCAGGTGGTGTAGCGCGCTTGGCAGGTACTACCTCAGGAAAGTCATCTGGAATATGAACCTCGAGTACGCCGAACGCATCGGTATGCAATATCTCAGTCGAGCGGAAAGTGGTAGTCGCCAACACCGGCTGGTTGGCCAGCGGCGCACCGTTAAACGTAGCGCGATACCGATAGCTTTTTTGGCTTTCATATTTCCAGTGCTCACGCGGCAGCGGATCGGGAATGAGCACTAACGAGGCTTGTGGCGCTGCCAGTAAGTCGGTCGGCGATGTATCTACCGGTCGGCCATTAAAGTAAAGGTACCGAGCGGCAGCATATTCGTAGCGTTGCCCCTTGGCGGTGGCGAGCAGCAGATGGTAGTTGTTTTTGCCCGTTGGCCGCAGTTTTAAACGGTTACCGTCAAGTCGGTGCGTTTCTCGCACCAGAT
>JAOXRV010000856.1 GCA_025800435.1 Cellvibrionaceae bacterium
CACCTGCAGCAACCAAAACAGACCCAGCCCCAGGCTTGCCGCATACCAGGCGTGCTGGCGCACCGGCACCTGGCCCAACTGGCGCCAGGGTGCGCGCCACAGGGATAGCCCAAGGGCGGCAAGCATTAACAGCGAGGGCCATATCACGAGCCCAGCGGGAAGCGAGTTGAGTACAAACATGGGCTTATTTTCGCCGCCCCGGGGCCAGCTGGCAATTGATCCAGGGCAGGTCGGCAAGATTTAGAGCGGCAATTTCCCGCCACCAGCCCCAGACGACAAGCTATTATTTGCGCCAATAAACTGCCGCAGCCTTGGTCCGGAACAACCCATTTAGCGTAAGTCTTTGTTTATATTATACTTTTACCCAAGCTTTCAGACTGGCACAGTTTTCGCAACCTAGGGCCAGTAACAGCCGTAAGTTGTTGTAATAGGTAATTACTTGCCGCCTCGGCAAAGTGGGTTTTTTACAACAGCGCGACGACAATTGAAGCAATAAATATCTCAGGATCGATATATGGTGACTTCAGTACAAATAAGTTCACGCCCCAGCAAGGCCAAAGAGGCGACTGTGCGCAGCCACATCAGCTTGCCCAAGCAAGGCCTGTCCGACGAGCTGTTCCGCCTAACACAAGCGCTGCAAACCAGCTTGGAGCTGGAGCAGATACTGGAGATGTTTTACCAGCACCTACAGCAGCAGGTGGATGTAGGTGGCATGGTTTACACCAACCCGGAGCGGACGCTGAACTTCAAGCATGGCAAGCCAAATATTCACCATGTGGATTACCACATCAGCAATAACCAGCCGCCGGCCCAGGAGGAGTTGGGTGAGATTGTGTTTAGCCGCGCGCGACGCTTTGCCGAGCACGAGCTGGTAATTATCGAATCCATGATTGGGCCTTTGATCTACCCCTTAAAGAACGCCCTGCTCTACCGCAGTGCCCTAGCCGCCGCCATGTGCGACCCCTTAACCGGCGCCGGCAACCGCGCCGCCATGAGCAACGCCTTGCAGCGCGAGGTACAACTGGCACACCGCTACAGACAGCCGCTGTCGATGATGGTGATCGATATCGATCACTTTAAAACCGTCAACGACCGCTACGGCCACAGCGTCGGCGATGAAGCCATTCGCCAGGTGGCCGCGGCGGTAACCAAGGTATGCCGAGAGACCGACCTGACCTTCCGCTTTGGCGGCGAAGAGTTTGTGGTGCTATTAAACAAAACCGATGCCGCCGGTGCCCGGGTAATTGCCGAGCGGGTTAGGCGCTATATCGAGCAGTTGGCGATTCGCACCGACAGCTGCCAACTGAGCGTAACTGCCAG
>JAOXRV010000860.1 GCA_025800435.1 Cellvibrionaceae bacterium
ACCTCTGAATAACTCGGTGACTCTCAGGCCTTGAGGCAAGCGCCCTGGCAAGGCGCTTGCTCGAAGGCATGCTGGGCGCACGTCGAGAGTGAGCAACGCAGCTAGGGCGCTTGCCTCAAGGCCCCGCAGGGCGGGCCCTAAAGCGCACATCTGCGGTGTTGCGCTGCTTGTAAAGGCGGCCAGCATTCACTGCGCAGCGCGCCTAGCAGCTGTACGCTTTAGGGTTCCGCTGAGCATCGCCGAGTTATTCAGAGGTGCCCTAGTCTAAGGCAGTAATCTGGTAATCGGCCCTGGGGAAGTGTACATGTAGGCGGCCAAACTCTTGGCTGTCGCGGGCCAGGATAAGTCGCTCGGCCCCGGCTCCCACCAGTGTCCCGCTGACCGGCTCGGTGCCGTAATCAGCCGGGGCAATGCTGACCGCCTGACCCAGTAGTGGCTCATCGACGCTGCTGAGCGATTCATCCAAGGGTCTTGGCTCGGCCTGCCGGGCGGCGGCAAAGGCCGCGGCCTGGTCAATTTCACGGCGTTGGCCGTGGCCGATGGCCGTTACCTGCTCGAACCAGCGCTGCACCTCGGCCCCGGCCGCCAGCGGCCGGCCGCTGCAATTTAAGTGCAGCCAGATCGGGTGGTAGCAGCTAAAGTCGGCCAGCGAGGGCTGCTCGCCATCCAGCCACTGCTGCTGTTGCAGGCGTGCCTCCAGTGCCGCAAACAGTGCCTCCATCAAGCGCTGGGATTGCTCTGGCCCGGCTTGTCGGCTGCTGCCGCCCTTGAGCAGGCCGGCCCGGTCTTTGATAAAACGATAGCTGCCGAGCGGGCCAAAGCGTTTTAACATCATGCCCAGCAAGCGCCCTTTGGGTACTGAGCCGACGGCGGCAAAAAAGGTAGGCCCCTCGGCCTGGGCGATCAGCGCCTTGGCCTCGGCGCTGGCATTGGCGATATACAGCTCCGGGCGCTGGCATAGGGCCGCGACTTCGGTGGCGATCAGGCTGCTATCGCAGAAGATATCCGCCCCTAGCTGGGCCACAGGAATCCGCCGATAGCCACCCGCCAGCGGATCGAGATTGGGCCTTGGCGGCCACACCGGCGACAGCAGCGATTGCCACGGGGCCTCGGCAAGGCCGAACATCAGCCGAATTTTTTCCGCATAGGGTGAATTGTCGTAGTGGTGCAGGATCATGGTCTCGTTCATATTTGGGGCCCCGGCTTGTGTTTATTGAATATGGCTTGGGTGGCTGCTTAGGGTATCTCAGTTTTGGCAATTGCTAAAGCATGTGGAAGCAGGCGCCCAATTGCCTCGGTAGCTGCTTCTTGGCCCCTTTTTCTTCTATGCTTGGTTAAGGCTTGGGCCCAGTTGCCGATAAGCCTTTTAATAGCTATTCAGTAGAGGAAAGCCCCGTGACCCTGTTTCGGCAACTGATTATCGCCATCAGCTTATTAATGTGTGTGCTGCTGGCGGTCAATTTGGTCATCAGTGTGATGAATGCGCGTTTGTATTTTCACGAGCAGATGCAAAACCACGCTGAGGATACCGCCACCTCGCTGGCGCTGACCCTGTCGCGGCCGGCGGCCCAGGCGGATGATGCCCAGGTGCGTTCACTGGTGGATGTGATCTTTGACCGGGGCTACTACCGCGCCATCACCTTTCGCAAAAGCAGCGACCCTAAGGGCAAGGCGGCAATCAAACGTGATTTGCCCATCGCCATCGAGGGCGTGCCCGAGTGGTTTATCGGTTTGATCGATCTGCCCGAGCCAGTGGGTCAGGCCGAGGTGGTGACTGGCTGGCGCATCCTTGGGGATGTGGTGGTGGTGGGCAACCCAGGCTATGCCTACCGCGATCTATGGCGGGTATGTGTGCAGTATATTTATATCTTTTTAATTACCGCTCTGGTCTGCTATGTGTTGGTGGGCTTGGGGCTGCGCTATCTGTTGCGCCCTTTGGACAAGGTGGAAGCCCAGGCCGAGGCCATTTGTCGGCGCGAGTTTCCGGTGCAAAAAGATCTTCCCAATACCATTGAGCTGCGTCGGGTGGTCACCGCCATGAACCGCATGGTGCAAAAAGTGCAGAGCATGTTCCAAGAGCAGGTGGGGCTGACCGAGAGTTTGTATAAACAGGCCCACCTGGACCCGGTTACCCAGCTTTCTAATCGGCGCGACTTTGACGCCCGCTTTGA
>JAOXRV010000866.1 GCA_025800435.1 Cellvibrionaceae bacterium
TGATCTCAACTATGCCTATTTTGTATCGGGCGGTTCAGAGGCGGTAGAAGCGGCGCTTAAACTGGCGCGCCAGTACTTTGTCGAGAAGGGAGAGCCCCAGCGTCAGCGCTTTATCGCCCGTCGCCAAAGCTATCATGGTAATACGCTAGGTGCGCTGGCGGTGGGCGGCAATGAATGGCGCCGTGCTCAGTTTGCACCGCTGCTGATTGACGTGGCGCATATCGCACCTTGTTACGCGTACCGTGATCAGCGTGAAGATGAAACGAGCTTCGAATATGGACAGCGTGTTGCCAATGAGCTTGAGCAGCAACTGCTGGACGAGGGGCCGGATACGGTTATCGCCTTTATCGCTGAGCCTGTGGTGGGTGCCACGGCCGGGGTCCTGCCTGCTGTCGACGGTTACTTCAAACGCATTCGCGAAATCTGTGATAAGTATGGCGTGTTGTTAATTCTTGACGAAGTGATGTGTGGGATGGGCCGTACAGGTACCTTATTCGCCCACGAGTATGACGGAATCACCGCTGATATTGTGACGATTGCTAAAGGGCTAGGTGCGGGCTATCAGCCTATCGGCGCGATGCTAACAACGGAAGAGATCTACCAAGCGGTCTCGAGTGGGACTGGCTTTTTCCAGCATGGCCATACCTATATGGCGCATGCAACCGCGATGGCTGGGTCGCTGGCTGTACTAAACGCCTTTGAAAATGAGCAGCTCGTCGCGCGAGTTCGTACGGAGGGTGAGCTGCTTCAGGCGAGCCTCAAAGAGCGCTTAATTGATCATCCCTTTATAGGTGAGG
>JAOXRV010000003.1 GCA_025800435.1 Cellvibrionaceae bacterium
GGGGGCTTGGGAGCCAGGGATGGCGGACGAGAGCTCCAGGGACGGGCTCGTGCGTCCCCCAGAACCTGCCCTCCCACCGCAAAGCTCGGCAACGAAGCCACAAACTGACACTAATTTGTAAGCAGGAAGCGCTACCCTTAAACACCAATTCAAGGGATAGTAACAAGGAGCCCCACTTGCCAACCCTACTCAAGCTGTTCGCCCTAGCCCTGTGCACGCTCGGCACCCTAGCCCAAGCCGCCCAGCCCATCGTAATCGCCCACCGCGGCGCCAGCGGCTACCTGCCCGAGCACACCCTGGTGGCCAAAGCCATGGCCCACGCCCAGGGGGCCGACTATATCGAACAAGATATCGTCATGAGCAAGGATAACGCCCTGATCGTGCTGCACGACCTGACCTTGGATGCCACCACTGATGTGGCCGAGCGCTACCCAGGGCGCCAGCGTGAAGATGGCAAGCACTACGCCATAGACTTTACCCTGGCCGAAATCCGCCAGCTTAAGGTGACCGAAATTCAGACCGACAAAGACGGCAATCGCCAGGCCAAATACCCCGGCCGCTTTCCCAGCGGGCAATCGAGTTTTCGCATTAATACCTTAGAAGAAGAATTGGAACTGATCGGAGGCCTGAATAAAAGCACTGGCCGCCAAGTGGGTATCTACCCTGAGATCAAAGTCCCGGCTTTTCACCGGCGTGAGGGCAAAGATATTAGCGCGGCGGTACTGCAAGTGCTTAAACGCTACGGCTACCACAGCCGCGATGATAAAGTGTTTTTACAGTGCTTTGATCCGCTCGAACTTAAACGCATAAAAACCAAGCTGCTGCCCCAGTACCAGATGGACCTAAAACTGGTGCAACTTATCGCCATGACCGAGTGGCACGAAACCCTGCACAGCAACGCCATGGGCTTAAAACCCGAGCCCTATAACTACGATTGGATGCTGGCCCCCGGGGCGGCGCCCAAAATAAAAGACTACGCCGATGGCATTGGCCCCTGGTTCCCCATGTTGATGACCGAAACCGACGGCCAATGGCGTGTTAACCATATGGTTAAAGAGGCCCATGCCGCAGGCCTGCAGGTGCACCCCTACACCTTTCGTGCCGACCAGGGGCAGGTGCCTGAGGTGTTCAGTAGCTTTGAAGAGTATGTCGGCTTTTTCTTGCAGCAGGCCGGGGTCGATGGCGTATTTACCGACTTTCCCGACCGCGCTGTTAAGGTGCGCAACAGCCTTAGGGCCAAGTAGCCTTTTGGCCAATGGTTTTTTGCAAAAGCGCGCGCAGCTGATCCCGCTCGGCCTCGTTTAGGTGCTCAAACACCGCCTGCTCGTGGCGGTTGGCGATGGGTATCAGTTCTTCTAACAGGGCTTCGCCTTTAGCGGTAAGGCCAACATAAACCTGGCGGCGGTTGTCCGTATCTTTGCGCCGCTGCAATAAGCCATCCGCCTCTAGCCGATCTAAGCTCTTGCTGACGGTGGGTTGGTTTAACAGCACCATATCCACCAGCTCGCCGACCGTGCGTTCGCCCTCGGCGCAGCTGGCTAAAATACGCCAACTGCCAATGGGTATTTGGTAGGCTTTTAGCTGTTGGTGGAAGGCGCTGCTGGTGATATGGCTGGCCTTGGCCAGCAAAAAGCCCAGATAATTCTGGGCAAAACCGTTAGCGGCCATTAGGGCGAAGTGCTCTCTAGGTGCTTGCGCAATTTGCCTACGGTTTCAATCAGCATTTTTTGCTCGCCGTTATCCAGCACGCTGAATACGTGGTCTACCCACTGCTCGTGATCATTTACCATACGCTGAAATTCCTCGCGCCCTTTGGGGGCCAAAAACACATCGCTGATGCGGCGGTCTTCGCGATTGGGTTTGCGTTCGATCAGTTGGTCTTCCTCCATCCGGTCGAGCAAGCGGGTGATATTGCCTTTAGAGGCCAGCAGGCTCTTGGCCAGCTTGGTGGTGCTGACGGTCTCGCCGTCCCGGGCATCCAGATTGGCTAACACATCAAAGCGAGTGAGGGAGCTTTTAAAGGTTTTATCCAGGTGGGAGTTGGTCATTTGCTCCATGCGTTTTGAGCATTTAAGCAGCTGCAGCCAGGCGCGCAGGGCGTTCTTACTGTGGCTGTCGTTATAGTCGGGTAGTGTATCTGTGGTCATAGTTCATATTGTCTTGGCCCAAGCGTGCGGCAAGTGTACAAGAATCTTACACGGCATGTAATTGACTTGGATCGTCAAAACTCAAGCAGTTTGCTCAGCTATTGGGTTTTTGGCGGATGATTCATCTCTTTAGGCAATCTATCGTAAGGCCATAAAAATAGTTTACAAGTTAATGAATTACTCATAATATAAGTTCCAGCTCTGGGAGAGGTGCCCCTAGCGGTGTAGTATTGGGGGCCTCAGTTCAACGTTCCAACCGATAATAAGCAGCGAGAGGATTCGTTATGTCTGCACAAAGCCTGATGCAATTGGCCGGCGCCCTCAGCACCGGCACAGTTAAAGTAGTCGACCTGACCCAAGTGTTAAACCCCGAAACCCCCGTTATTCAACTGCCCGAGCCCTTTGCCCAATCCCCCGCCTTTAGCAGCGAGTTGATCTCCCAGTTCGACGACGACGGCCCGGCCTGGTATTGGAACAAATTCAGCTGCGGTGAGCACTGCGGCACCCACTTTGATGCCCCGGGCCACTGGATCAGCGGCCAAGACTACAGCGATGGCACCACCGATACCCTGGATGTAAACCAGCTGGTAGGCCCGGCCTGTGTGCTGGATTTTAGCCGTGAATCTGCCGACAACAACGACTTTGTGTTAGAGCCAGAGCACATCAAAGCCTGGGAGGCCGAGCACGGCGAGATCGAAGCGGGCGCTTGGGTATTGATGCGCACCGATTGGCATAAGCGCAGCGGCGCCGACTTCTTAAATATTGATGAAGAGGGCCCCCATTCACCTGGGCCATCCCCGGCGGCCATGCAGTTTTTGATTGAAGAGCGAAATATTCAGGGTTGGGGTGTCGAAACCGTGGGCACCGATGCCGGCGCCGCCGGTGGTTTTGAGCCGCCATTCCCCGCCCACTTTATGATGCACGGGGCTAATAAGTTTGGTTTGGCCAGCCTCGCCAACTTGGATCAGTTGCCCGCCAAGGGTGCAATCATTATTGCGCCACCGTTAAAAATTGAAAATGGCTCAGGCAGCCCACTGCGGGTCTTGGCCCTGGTTCCTGCCTAAGCTCTACTGTTCAATTTTAAGGCCCAGCTGTGCTGGGCCCATGCCGTCAATTATGCCACTGCTGTTATAAAGGTCTAATGCCATGGCCGAGCGCTCGTTTAAAAAAGAAGTTCAACTGCTGCGCAAAGGCGCCGGTGAAGAACTCCATGTCGAAGGTATTTTAGGGGTTACCAAAGCCCTGTTGCAGTCTGGGGTTGCCTATGTGGGCGGCTACCAGGGTTCGCCCATCTCCCATTTAATGGATGTGCTGGGCGATGCCCGGGATATTTTGGGTGAGTTGGATGTGCATTTTGAATCCAATGCCAGCGAGGCCACTGCGGCGGCCATGCTGGCCGCCTCGGTTAACTACCCACTGCGTGGCGCAGTTGCCTGGAAATCCACCGTGGGCACCAATGTGGCCTCGGATGCCCTGGCCAATTTGGCCTCGGGAGGGGTAAAGGGCGGCGCACTGATCGTGGTGGGCGAAGACTACGGCGAGGGCTCCAGCATTATGCAGGAGCGCTCCCACGCCTTTGCCATGAAATCGCAAATGTGGCTGCTCGACCCCCGACCGAATTTGCCGTCCATTACCGATGCGGTGGAGTGGGGCTTTCAATTATCCGAGGCCAGCAATACCCCGGTGATGTTAGAGCTGCGCATTCGCGCCTGCCATGTGCACGGCAGTTTTACCGCCAAAGATAACCAGCGCCCACCGCTAACGGTAAAACAGGCGATGGAAAACCCCGAGCGCGATAGCAGCCGCATTGTGCTGCCACCCTCGGTGTTTTTGCACGAAAAAGAAAAGATCGAAGACCGCCTGCCCGCCGCAGTGGCGTTTATAAAACAACACGGCCTTAACGAATTATTTGCGCCACGCCAGGGGGGCAACCATAAGCTGGGTATTGTGTTACAGGGCGGTCTTTACAACACATTGATCCGCGCCATGCAGAGCCTGGGCCTGGCCGATGTGTTTGGCAATACCGATATTCCGCTCTACTGCATGAATGTGACCTACCCCTATGTGGACGATGAGATTATCGACTTCTGCCGGGATAAAGACGCAGTACTGGTGGTGGAAGAGGGGCAGCCCGATTATATCGAACAGGCCATAAATAAAATTTTGCGCAATGCCGGTATTGATACCGCCCTATATGGCAAGGGTATGCTGCCGGTCTACGGGGAATACCAGGGCAAACCCCTAAAAGATGGGGTGCAAAAGTTTATTGAGGCCGTGGCCCCGGCCATGTTGGGCATTGCGCCGGTGGTGCAAAGCTATGAGCCCGATGCCAATTTAATTCCCCTGCAAGATTTAGATGCGCTGGTGCCCCCAAGGCCCGCTGGCTTTTGTGTGGGCTGCCCCGAGCGGCCGATTTTTTCGGCCATTAAACAGCTGCAGTTTGAAAAAGGCGAGTTCCATATCAGCGCCGATATCGGCTGCCATTTGTTCTCGATTCTGCCGCCGTTTAACCTCGGCAACACCACCATGGGCTATGGCTTAGGTGGCGCTGCTGGTTCGGCATTTAATGTCGATGGCGTACGCCGCACCATTAATGTGATGGGCGATGGCGGTTTTTGGCACAACGGCTTAACCAGCAGTATTGGCAGCGCGGTATTTAACGAAAACGACAATGTGTTTTTGATTGTCGATAATAATTATTCGGCGGCCACCGGCGGCCAGGATATCCTTTCATCCAAGGGCAGCATCGACCACCGCAGCACCCAAAACCCGATTAAAAAAGCGGTACAAGGGGTGGGGGTAAAATGGGTGCGGGTGGTGGATACCTACGATGTAGACACCGTAAAGGCCACCTTTAAAGAGGCTATGGAAACCCCGCTCAAGGGGCCCAAGGTGATCATTGCCCAAAACGAATGCATGCTTAATAAACAGCGCCGCCTAAAGCCCGCCACCAAAGCTGCGGTTAAGGCCGGCAAGCGGGTGGTGCGCGAGCGCTTTTTTGTGGACAGTGAAACCTGTAGCGGCGACCACGCCTGTGTGCGTCTATCGGGCTGCCCATCTCTAACCGTGAAAGAAAACCCCAACCCCTTAAAGAGCGACCCGGTGGCCTATGTGGATAACGACTGCCTAGGCTGTGGCCTGTGCGGCGCCAATGCCCACAGCGCAGTGTTGTGCCCATCGTTTGCCCGGGTTGATATTATCTCCAACCCCAGCGGCTGGGATAAATTTAGGGCAAAAATCGGCGGCGGTTTGATTCAGTATTTGCAGAGCAAAATGGCGGCCAAAAGCGCCCAGCACAAGTTTTAAGGATTGGCATGAGCGCAGCGATAAACACCAATAGCACCCGCCCCATTACCCTTGCCATCTCCGCCATGGGCGGTCAGGGTGGCGGGGTGCTGGCCAACTGGGTACGCGATCTGGCCGAGTCGAACGGCTACCTGGCCCAGTCCACCTCGGTACCCGGGGTGGCCCAGCGTACAGGCGCCACTATTTATTATTTAGAGTTATTTCCCCACAGTGAGGTGGCCGAGCAGCCACCGGTACTGGGTATGAACCCAGTGCCCGGCGAGGTGGATATTGTAATTGCCGCCGAGTTGGTCGAAGCGGGCCGGGCAATACAGCGCGGCTTTGTCACCCCCGCCAATACGGTATTGATCAGCACCACCCACCGCTCTTACACCGTGGACGAGCGCCAGCAAAAAGGCAACGGCCTGGTCGATGGCGATAAAATTATCGCCCTGGCCGAGCAAGAGGCCAAACAACTGGTGGCCTTTGATATGCAAGAGGTGGCCAGACAAGCCGGCTCGGTGATCAGCTCCGCCTTATTTGGCGCCCTGGCCGGGGCCGAGGTATTGCCCTTTGCCCGAGAACAGTTTGAGCAGGCGATTGCCGCCGGCGGGGTAGGGGTAGAGGCAAGCCTGGCCGCCTTTGCCAAGGCCTACGAGCTGGCCAAGGGCGAACCCCAAGCAGAGCCCCAGCCCCAAACAGAAGCAGAGCCACCCCAGCTGCCCGAAACCGCCGCCAGCCCCAGCGCCCAAAAGCTATTAGCGCGCATAAAAGCCGAAGTGCCCGAGCCCTGCCAATGGCTGGCGTTTAATGGGGTAAAACAACTGGTCGATTACCAAGACCCAGATTATGCCCATCAATATTTAGATCGGCTGGCCCCATATTTTGAAAAAGACAGCGCAGAAAACCATTACCGGCTGGCCACCGCCTTGATTAAACAACTGGCCCTGTGGATGGCCTTTCAAGACACCATTCGAGTGGCCGAACAAAAAATACAGGCCCCGCGCATGGCGACTATTCGCCGGGAAGTAAAAGCCAGCGACGATCAACTGGTCTACCCCGTCGAATACCTGCACCCACGCCCCGAGGAAGTGTGCGATAGCTTGCCCAAAGCCATCGGCGAGTGGGCCCTAAACAACCGCTTTGCCCGCCGCTTTATCGATGGCCTGTTCGGCCACGGTCGCAAACTGCAAACTGGCCGCCTCTCGGGTTTTATTCCCCTATACACCCTGGCCAAATTAAAACCCTGGCGCCGCAAAACCCTGCGCTACGCCAAAGAAGACACCGAAATTCAAAGCTGGCTAAAACGCACCGAACAGGCCCTGGCCAAAGACTACGACAGCGCCTGCGAAATTATTGAATGCCAAGCCCTGATTAAAGGCTATAGCGACACCCACGCCAACGGCTATAAAAATTACCAAGCCATTATGGCCGTGGTGGATATTTGGCTAGAAGAAACCGATGCCAACCCCATCGCCGAGCGTTTGCGCAGCTTGCAGCGTGCAGCCTTGTCTGGGGAAGATGATAGTGCGCTGCAAGCTGCTTTGATTCAGTTTTAAGCAAATTCGATGTGGAGACCTAGAAGAAAGACCGTGGCCTTTCTCTTAGGTCTTTTGTTACTAGGGCACCTCTGAATAACTCGGTGGCGCTCAGGCCTTGAGACAAATACGCTAGCAAGGCGCTCGCTCGAAGGCATGCTGGGCGCACGTCGAGAGTGAGCAACGCCGCTAGCGCATTTGCCTCAAGGCCCCGAAGGGCGGGCCCTAAAGCGCACATCTGCGGCGTTGCGCTGCTTGTAAAGGCGGCCGGCATTCACTGCGCAGCGCGCCTTGCAGCTGCGCGCTTTAGGGTCCCGCTGAGCATCATCGAGTTATTCAGAGGTGCCCTAGGTAATTTAGCTCAAATCTAAGCTATTACTTTCATTCTTAAAACCTATATCAAGCTTATCTTTCTAGTGCTGCAATAAGGGCTTACTGCCCTTTACTATGCAAGCGCTAGCCATGAAAAATTTACTACTACCCCTATTGCCTTTTTTGCTCTTACTGGTGCAGTGCAATGCCAGTGCTCAAAGCGTCAATATTTCACTGCCCAACTCAGATTGTAATGGCTCGATGAGTTATGGTTATGAAAATACGGGCTCGCCAGGCCAGCCTGCTAACAACCAATATACAGCCAACCCCACAAGCCCCCAAAGCTGCCCGGCCCCAGCTGTTCTCCCATCGTCAACCGCTTCAGATAGCACCACTGGCCCGATAAACGTTATCAGCGGCAATAAGTTTAAAAGGCAGGTTGATATTGCGCCCATGCCGGGCACATTGGGCCTGGAATTTGTGCGCTATTACAACAGCCGCTTTGTGGTAAATAAGCGCAATGGTGTCGGCTGGACCCACAGTTATGACACCCGCATTAACTACCAAAAAGATATCGACCCACAGGATCAGACAGTACTCAACCTAATTCAAGCCGATGGCCGAGAAATGGTATTTCAGTCGGCGGGCGAGCCGGTATTGGATGATAAAGGTAAAAAAATCGCAGTGCGTTTTTACAGTGCCTTTACCCAAGATGGCTATATTGAGGCTGATAAGGTGAGCTACACCTGGCATTGGCCCC